>NZ_ANKP01000162.1:0-19775 GCF_000319775.1 Cupriavidus sp. HMR-1 | reverse complement strand
GTCAGGCGGCGGCCGACCGGCGGCGGGCGCTGGAGACGGACAACGTGCGGCAAGCCTACCGGGCCGAGCGCGACGCGCTGGCCGGGCGGGTGGCATTCCTGGAGGAAGAACTCAAAACCGCACGGACGGCCACCGACGCTTATCGTCAGGTGGCGCGGAATAGAGCGTAGGCGCTCATGCACATTGCGACGCAGGTAGAAAGTGCTGATCGGGCGACAAATGCCGCCCCGCAACCGGCAGGTTCGTTGGGCGCCGCTGGTAGAATCACCGGCATTCCAACGGGCCCGGAGTAGGGCAGACGGCCCCCCGCATCTCACCTGCTTATGACCGTTCCTGCGCAGCCCAAGATCTATCACATCGTGCACCTCGACAAGCTGCCGGCAATTATTGCCAGTTCAGGATTGCTCTGCGATGCCGTGATGGCCCAAGCCGCCCCTCAGGGCACGGTTATCGGGATGACCTCGATCAAACAGCGTCGTCTCAGCGAGCTCACCTTGACTTGCCACCCGGGGTTGTATGTTGGGCAGTGTGTGCCGTTCTACTTCTGTCCGCGCTCGATCATGCTGTATCTGATCTACCAGGCCAACCACCCTGAACTGACGTATCGCGGGGGGCAGGGACCGATCGTGCATCTGGAGGCCGACCTCCATGCCACGGTGGCGTGGGCGCAGCAGCAAGGATTGCGATGGGCATTCACGCTGTCCAATGCCGGCGCCCGGTACTTCGAAGATCGTGCGGATCTAGGGCGATTGGGGGATTTGAACTGGCAAGCCATTGGGACAAATCGCTGGAGCGGGGCGGGCATTGATGCTTCCATGAAAGAAGGCAAACAGGCTGAATTCCTGATCGAGCGTGGGTTCCCTTGGGGGCTTGTCGAACGTATCGGCGTGCAATCGGCGCAGACATATCAGCAGGTCATGAATGCACTGCCTGCAAACGGGCATCGGCCGCCAGTCGAAGTTCGACCCGAGTGGTACTACTGAGCGAGGCAACGAACCATGATTGAATACACCTCAGGCAATATCCTCCATGCGGATGCCGAAGCGCTCGTCAATACCGTGAACTGTGTCGGTGTAATGGGGCGCGGCATTGCATTGCAATTTAAGAATGCCTACCCCGCCAACTTCAAGTTGTACGCGGAGGCCTGTCGCCATGACGAAGTGCAGCCCGGCCGCATGCACGTTTTCTCGACCGGGCAGCTTGCCAATCCCCGCTTCATCATCAACTTTCCGACCAAGCGGCATTGGAAAGGAAAAAGCCGGATTGAAGACATTGAGGCGGGGCTGAAGGATCTCGTTCGCGTGATCCAGGACAAGGGGATCCAATCGATTGCGATTCCACCGCTGGGCAGCGGCCTGGGCGGCCTCGATTGGGAGGAGGTGCGTCCCATGATCGCCGCCGCAATGGCAGCGTTACCGGATGTGCTGACGCTGGTGTACGAACCGAAGGGCGCTCCGGAATCGGACAAGATGTCGCATACGCGGGAGGTGCCCCAGATGACGGCGGGACGTGCCGCGCTGGTCGAACTCATCTCGCGCTATCTCGCCGGGTTGCTCGATCCGGCTGTGTCGCTGCTGGAAGTGCACAAGCTGATGTATTTCATGCAGGAGGCCGGCCAACCGCTGCGCCTGCAATTCAGGCAAGCCCACTACGGTCCATACGCCGAGAACCTGCGCCATGTCCTCAAACAGATTGAGGGGCACCTTGTGAGCGGCTACGCAGATGGTGGTGATGCGCCGGACAAACAATTGGAACTGGTGCCGGGAGCCGTGGACGAAGCCAATCGCTTTTTGTCCGATCATCCGGAAACGCGAGAGCGGTTCGACAGGGTGTCGGATCTTGTTGCCGGTTTCGAGTCCGCTTTCGGTATGGAACTGCTGTCTACGGTGCATTGGGTGGCCAAGCAGCGGCCCGAGGCTTCGTTGTCCGAGGTCGCGGATGCGGTCTACGGCTGGAACGATAGGAAGCGGCAGTTCACGACTCGGCAAATTTCCCTGGCGTTCGATGTGCTGCGTGATCGCGGCTGGATCGGCGGACAGGTGGCGGCGCACTAACCATTACAACTCCTGAGGTACATGCCGGGCAATCAGTCGACGGAAAGGAAATGCCCAATCAGCTCATCGTTCTGGATCAAAACAGGCTTCGCGAATCCCGCGCTCCTGAGGTTGTGGAACTGCTGCGGTAGTCACCCGCGACACACTTTGTATTGCCGGACACGGCCTTCATCGAGATGACGAAGAATCCAGATGCCCGCGAGGCCACATTGGTCGAGTCGCTCAGGATGATCGCACCTCATTCCAGCCGGGTTCATATTGGAAGATCGATTCCTGAAAGCCTCGGGATGGAACTCAAGACAGGTCGCTCCATCGCAGGAAACATGCTGTTGCGCGACGCTCGGCATGTAACGCGCCGCATGCTGGCAGCCATCGCAGCCGGTTCGGCGCGCGAGGATCTTCTCCTACGTCGCATTGTTGAGGACAAGGATGAGCATCAAGTCGACATTGCAAAGGATTTCTACGTCCATGCCGAGAACAAGGATCGCGTCGCGGGCTTGATTGAGGAACTGAAGGAGCAATCGCTGACGGCCGCCGATGTGAAGGCGTTGCGTGCCGGCCGCATGGACCGTGATGCGAGGCTCGAGCTTATCCATACGGTGATACCGAATCGACTCGGTATCACGCTCGCAGAGCGCGAAGGATATAGTCCTGGTGCTGTTTGGAGTCTCCTTCGACAGAAGCCGATGGTCCTGCGGCACCAGTACTACATGATGTGGCTTTGCATGGACTGGATCCGCAACGGCGGCTATGAGAATGTCGATCCTCAGAAGATCTCGAACGACTTGATCGATCGCGATTACATTCTCACCGCAAGTAGTTTTCACGGGCTTGTCTCCGGGGAAGGCCGCGTCAACGAGGCGTACCAGGACATCATGTCCCAGCTTGCAAAGCCGCCTCGACGGCTCGGGCTCACAGCTTTCGCGCTGGAATGACCCTGGTTGTCCGGTGACACATTGCTTCGCAACCCGCAAAGCCTTGTCCAGCAAGGAACTGAGGATTCACGGAAGCAACTGGGTCGCCGATTGACACTTTTACTGCCCCAAAATTGACAGATTTAGTTCGATCTACGACGAGATTCGCCGGATTCATGGGCTACCAAACTACGCATAGTGCGGCGATGCCGATTCGTCGCGACAACGCTTCGTACCGCAAAGCTAATGAAGCAGATGGGATGGGACCAATCGGCCAGCCATGATTAACGTCTACGATAAGTACAAACCGCTCCGAAACGCTCTTCGAACGCTGGAAATAGAGTCCGTGCTGCAGCTTGTCCGGCGCAAACACGGCGAAGTTGACAGCTCCGGCCGGGCAGCAATTCAGGATCGCTGGGGCAGTGCGATTGGCATCGTTTTCAACTGGGAGCTTCACCTGCTTGCTCGGGAAGCAATGCTGCACGCTGGTCGGGACCCGTGGTTGAGGCGAGCGGACAGAGGCGACCTAATTCCCTTGGTGAACCACATCAGGCGTATCACCGAGGAGATATCGAAGAGGGCCATCGACTCGGGGGAGCGGGCAATGAAGTCTCTTCATACCTTAATGCACCAGCAAGCACGATGGCAGAACCCCAGGGACTGGGATCGCCTGTATCGCGCACACAGGGTATATGGTAGTCAACTCGTCCGGGACATGTTTGAGGCGATAGTGGGAACTAGTCTTCCCTCAATGATCACGATGGCTTTTGCCACGGCAGGCCAAGCCGCGCGCGTTGGTGTTGTGGATGCCGCTGCTGATTATTCGGGCGTCGGTGTGACACAAGACGAACGGGACGCATATTTCGCGATGGTTGGAGCTAGCTATTCAGAGGCCCGCGAAGCACTCTCGGCTGCTCAGCGATACGATGAAGGCTGGTCCCACACTTGGAACTATCTTGAAGCGAAGCCACTGGTTTGTCTTTGGGACGATCGGCCGAAGCAATTTCTCTGTCCCATTCCCGAGCTCGTGTTAAGGCGCGTAACGGAGGGCTTATTCTACGACCTTGCCAAGAGTGGAGCCAAGTACGGGAACGCCTACGGCCTTGCGTTTCAAGACTACGTCGGAGACGTGCTCACAGTTCAGTTCAAGCGCTCTTCCCAGAAAGTCATGGCAGAAGAGGAGTATCGCGTCAAAAGGGATCGTAAGGACGGGGTCGACTGGATTGTGAGTGACGCGACAGGGCACCTAATGATCGAGTGTAAGACACGCCGAATGAGGCTGGACGCCAAAATCACGCCGGATAGCGAACACCTCACGGAAACCTTGAGCGATTTAGCTGATTCAATCGTCCAACACTACAGGAACGTGCATGACGCCTTGGAGTGTAAGACGGCCTGGAAACCGGATGGGCTGCCAGTGTATCCAATTCTGGTTACCTACGAGGACTGGTACCTGTTCGCGCCGCATGTTGTCGAGTACCTCGACACACTGGTGCTGAGAAAGCTGACGGCGCGAGGGCTGCAGGGATTGTTGGAGGAGTCCCCATATACGGTTACGTCAATTGCCGAGTTCGAGAAAGCGGGTCAGGCCATTGCACACGTTGGCGTCGGTCCCTATTTCGCCGAACGAGTGAAGAGGCCGCACAGGCACTTCGGGCTCAGTGCATTCGCCGACGAAGCGTTTCCCGAAATAGTGATTCCGTACGATCGACTCTTTCCAAACAATGATCAGGAGATGCTGAGCCATCTCAGACCTCTCATGGCGTTGCCCAGTGAGATTTAGCGACCGCGGAACTGGCGCGCATGGGCGAGCGCCAGGCCGCCGCCGACCGCTGACGCGCGCTGGAGACCGACAATGTCCGGCAAGCGTATCGAGCAGGGCGCGACGCGCTGGCGGGGCGGGTGAGTTTTCTGGAGGAAGAACTGAAGCGTGCCCGCGCGGCGACGGATGCGTACCGCCAAGCGCGGGGCAGATGAATAGCCAGGGGCTCTGGGGCGCAGCCTTCCAGGCACTCCTTTAGCGGGAGTTTCATTTCGGGCAGGACGGGGCACAATTCCGACCAACGAGCCCATGTCAAACCTGCCGCTGGGGCGAACGCCTAAATTGCACTTCCGTGATCTCCGAAAAAGCGGTGTGGCATTAACAGACCGGGGCGACAGAAAAACGATCAGACGAGGGGCATATCAATGCTGGGCAGCGATGTGGCATGACAACGAGACGACGGTCGATTACGTCAACTTCAAGCTGGTGGCGAAGGTCTGCGCGGACTTGATCAAGGATTCGGATGGTCAGCCGATCTCCATCGGCGTTTCGGGCGGGTGGGGGACTGGGAAATCCTCGCTTGTCCGAATGATCGAAACCGAGTTGGTGCCGAAGAGTTCGACCGCATCGGGCCAAGGCGGGCGGGAGCCGTACGTCGTGGTGACGTTCAATCCGTGGCTGTATCAGGGATTCGAGGACGCCCGTACAGCGTTACTGCAGACGGTCGGCGACGCAGTACTGAAACAGGCCGAGGGCTCTCAGACGCTGACTGATAAAGCCATAGCGTTCGTCAAACGGATCAACCTGTTGCGCTTGGCCCAACTCGGGGGCGAGGTGGCTGCGACAGTAGTCACAGGCGTGCCCGTCGGACTTCTGAGCAAGGCCTTTGACCTCGGCCTGAGTGCCCTGCAAAAGGGTTCCCCCTCAGAAGTGATTGACGCAGTCAAAGGCGTGCCGGAAGCGACCAAAGGCCTGATCGACGAGGCGAAGCCCCGCTCGCTGCCCAAGGAAATCCAAGGGTTCAGGGATGACCTGGAGGAGTTGCTCAGTGAGCTGGGTGTGACCCTCGTGGTGTTCGTGGATGATCTGGACCGTTGTTTGCCCAAAACCGCGATCGCGACCCTGGAAGCCATCCGGCTGCTGCTGTTCCTGAAGGGCAGCGCTTTTGTGGTGGCCGCCGATGACGTCTTTATTCGAGGTGCGGTGCGCGTGCACTTCACCGGAACTGGCTTGGCGGACGACGTCGTTACCAACTACTTCGACAAGCTTATCCAGGTCCCGCTGCGCGTGCCGCGCCTGGGTCCGAACGAAACGAAGGCCTATGCAGCGTTGCTGTTCCTTGAACGGGCTCATCGCGGGGGCACTATCGACGACGTACAATTCGAAATCGCGAAAAAGCGGGTGGAGGAGCGCCTTCGGGAAACCTGGAAGGGCAAGCGAGTGGACCTCAGCTTCTTGGAAAGCCTTGCTCCGCAAGCGGACGCCGAATTGCAGTCGCTTATGGGACTTGCCGAACGGCTGTCGCCCTTGCTATTTTCCTCGAGCGCGGTGCAATCGAACCCTCGTTTGGTCAAGCGATTTCTTAACACCGTCTTTCTTCGTCAGGCAATGGCCAAACCACAGGGAATCGAAGTGGACCTGCCCGTGTTGGCGAAGTGGCATCTTCTTGAGCGTTGCGATGAAACGCTCGCCAACGCGCTGGCTGAAATGGTTTCCGCGGATAGCGATGGGAAGGTGGGGGCCATTGCGCAAGCGGAAGAACTGGCAAAGGACGTCGAGCGCGCGCTTCCCGAGGTATTTGGTGACAAGCCATTTGCTCGCGAGTGGCTATTGCTGCAGCCCGCGCTGGGAGACATGGACCTGCGACCGGTGGTGCATTTAAGCCGGGACAGCACCGTACGCGACTTTGGACACGATGAGTTGACCAGCGAAGGTAAGGTACTTCAGGAAGCGCTGGCGGCTGCTCGTGTCACGAGCAAACAACTCACCGCAGATATACAAGCCGCCGGCGAAACGCAAGCCGTTCTCGCTATGACTCGCGCGTGGGAAGCCCGTCGCGCCTCCCGCGACTGGACCAAATCTGAGGAAGTGTTGATGTTGACGGCGGTCTGCGAGGTCTACCCGGCTGCCGGGGCGCGCGCCGCCGCGCTGCTTGTGGAAGCTCCCACCGCGCAAATCAGTCCTGGTCTGGTCCAGCGCGTCGTGAGTGCGCCTTGGGCGAGCGACGTGGTAAGCGGCTGGGCGACGGACAGCCAGGCGAGCGAACCGGTAAAACGCGCGATACGCGCGGCACGGAAAAACTGATGGGCACTTCAACTTCTAGCGCTGGCGCGCCGAGCGGCAGCCCATTCGACCCGCCTTGGCTCGAAGACGTCGAACAAGGCATTGATACGTCGCAATCTGACGCGTCACTGGCGCCCGTACCGCCCCAACCTGATG
Organism: Cupriavidus sp. HMR-1; assembly: GCF_000319775.1. Lineage (NCBI taxonomy): Bacteria > Pseudomonadati > Pseudomonadota > Betaproteobacteria > Burkholderiales > Burkholderiaceae > Cupriavidus > Cupriavidus sp. HMR-1. The sequence continues at coordinate 12,606 of NZ_ANKP01000162.1, read as the reverse complement.
ATGATGCCCAGAATGCCGAAGACAACGGCGCGGAGGCAGAGGTTGTGCAACCGGCTGGCAGTCATGTCGCGCCGCGCGGACGATATGGCGAAGCTCGGCGCGCGCTGTCTTCATTTGTGACCAGCGGCGGCAGCGCTGACCTGCGAAGAGGAATCAACCGTCTGGTGAACAAGGGCATGGGAGGATCGAAACGGGCCGCCTCACGCATGCAGGCTACGGTGACGGCAGCGGCGGCCCTGGGTGGCCTTCTGTCGGCGGCACGTACGGGAGGGGACCCGGGCATTGACGCCTGGGTGGCGTCGATTCAGCAACGGGGCCTGTCCGCAGCGGACATTGCCCTCGAAGTGGCGGAGCGACTGCTCCCCGTCGGCGGCAGTATTGATGAGGAATCCGCGAAGCACGCAATGGATCAGGCCATCATTAAGCTCTACGACACAGATCCCAACGTCGACATTTTCAATCTAACGGACGATCAGATTGCAGATGTGATGACGTACACGATCGCCAATGATGTGTACAACCGGATTCAGCTGGAGTTGGGACGGGTTTTCGAGAAGCTCAAGTACTCGGCAAAGCTGGTTCATGAGCGACTGGGGCAAGTGCTCGACTACGTGACAGGCGTGGTGGCCGAGGCGATGAAGGGTGCGCGGGGAGATCAGAGACCGCGGTCGATGCGCGAAGTCTCTGCGAAGGCCATGGCGGATGCAATGTTCGTATTTGGGACGGCAGAATGAAAGTCATTTGTACGAGCTTCGAGGCGCGCCCGCGCACTGTCCCGGCTGGGAGTCGCGTATTCACATACTTCCAGGGATCCGATATCGCGGGGAGTGATCGAATTGCGAACGGTTGGATGCCGGAACTCGAGCGGGAGGGGTATGCGCCCTCAACGCCGATCTGGGATTTTGTCTTGTTCGGATTCGCCGTCTGCGCGGCCGACATCGCAGTGCCTCGCAATACCAGCCCCGATGGTTGGACTCGCCAGATCGAGCTTTCAGTCACGCTCCTCGATCCGGATCGGTGGAACGCCCAGCGGCCCCTGATTGAGGGGATGTTGCGCATCCTTACTGGAGATTTTTGGTCGGTTAGCTTCTTGCCAGATGGTCCCGAGGCGCCGCAGGCTCAACGGAGTATTTGCGACCGGGACTGCGTTGCCTTGCTCTCGGGTGGCCTGGACAGTCTAATTGGTGGCATAGACGCCATCGCCAACAAACGCCGTCCGATCTTCGTATCGCAGCTTGCCTATGAAGACTCCGAGCGTCAGCGAACCTACGCGGCCGCGCTGGGAGGCGCTGCGTGGCACCAGCAGTGGAGTCATCGCATCGATCCCATCGCGCCGCGCGAGCCGTCAACCCGCGCACGGTCGATGGGGTTTTACGCACTTGCCGTGCTGGCCACTTCGCTACTGACCACACCCGCACCCGCAGAGATTCTGGTTCCGGAAAACGGATTTATTAGCGTCAACCCACCGCTGTTGCCGGGACGTATGGCAAGTCTCAGCACGCGGACAACGCACCCGCTATTCATGGAGCAACTGCAATTGCTGCTAAACGCGGTGGGGGTTCCGGCCGTTCTGTCAATGCCGTATCGCTTCAAAACGAAAGGCGAGATGATGCGGGAGTGCCTCGACCAAACGCTGCTCGCGCGCTTCGCGTCGGACTCCACAAGCTGCGGGCGCTTCCGCACCTACAATCGGACGCACTGTGGACGCTGCGTCCCCTGCATGGTTCGACGCGCGGCATTCTTGCGTTGGGGCCGGCCTGACGGTACGCCATACAAATTTGCGAACCTTCAGCAGTCGGAGAAGTCCGCGGCCGATGACCCGATGGCGGTTGCGTGCGCTGTTCTCGCAACGGAAAGAAACGGGATTGACGCATTTCTTGGCGCGACCCTGTCTTTTGCCGGTCAAGGCGACAGGGCCAACTATCGCGACGTTGCCGGACGTGCATTGTCCGAACTTGCCGCGTTGCTGAAGCAAGACGGCGTTCTCTGATGGACTTCCACTGTCACATCGATCTCTATCCTTCTGCGTTGGAGGTCTATGCGGAGGCTGCCCGTCGATGTGAATTCGTCTGGTTGGTCACCACCAGCCCTAAGGCCTTCATCGCCTCATCTCGCGTACTGCCGCCCGTCCCAACCATCTTCATCTCGCCCGGCCTGCATCCCGAAATCGCACACCAGCGCCACGGTGAACTATCCATGCTACTTCAGCAGTTGCAGGGCGTGTCAGCCGTCGGCGAAATCGGACTGGATGGCTCCCCGCGATATCGGGAGCACTTTTCGGTCCAACAGGATGTCTTCGAGAAAACGGTGGCTCGCTGTAGCGAGCTAGGGGGAAGAGTCCTAAGTATCCATTCGAGGAACGCAGCAAAAGAGGTGCTCGACACGCTCGAGCGGCATCCATCCTACGGTACTGCGGTTTTGCACTGGTATAGCGATTCACTCCATCAATTGAGGCGTGCAATAGAGCTGGGCTGCTGGTTTAGCGTGGGGCCAGCCATGCTACGCACTGCAAACGGCAGGCGCATCGCGGCGTCGTTGCCTGTAGCGCGCGTTGTGACGGAAAGCGACGGGCCGTTTGCGAAGGTGCAGGGGCAGGCCCTCATGCCGTGGCAGGCAAGTGATGTAGCGAGTCAGTTGGCTTGTGCATGGAATATGCAAGACGCTGATGTGCGCGAAATGCTGCCTGAAAATGGCCGCAGCCTGCGGAATCATATCGAAGGCCGGTCACCAGGACTGTTGCCGAGATATGGCAAAACTGACTGAGACGCCGCCACATGGGCGAGCCCTGGCACCCCAATTCGCGACGTGGGATTCGGTATGCGTCCTATACGGAGAAGAATAATGAAGTTTCCCGAGCCACTATCTGGGGAAAATCTGGATAGTTTTCTTAAGATCATATCTGCCCTGACGAAGGTTGGCATCCTCATAGGTGGAATTTGCGTGGCGCTATATTCCATGAGGATTGGACATTTTCCTCAAGACCTGACGATCGGTGATGGCGTGCTACTAATATTCATCGCGGCGTCGTTTGGATTTATATATCTTTTCTATATTTATAGCTTAATATCGTTGGGAATAGCGTGCTCCCCTGTTATTTTGCCTATTTTTAACAGCGCGATGAAGGCTGTCAACAGGCATCGAACAAGGCCCATCGCGCCGCAATTTGAATGGGTGAAGTTCAATTTTGGTAGCGTGCTTTGCGCGCTGCTGGCGATTGTGCTAATCGCCGCCCTAGGGCGAAAAGACGCCTTCGCGTACTGGAGTCTTCCGCTGCTCTCCCTAATATTGTATATGCTCTACTCGGCGTTCTTGTCTGCCGGGAAAAAGCTAAAAAGTATTGACGAAATTCATAGGTCGCAGGTTCACACCGACCAAAAAGATAACGTCGGCGCTCTAGGGGATCCCTCGCATATCAGACGAACGCAGATGGGGATACTCGCATTTATCCTGTTTGCACCGCTTTTCTATGGCGGTGTATCCGGACAGCTCCTGGAAATTGGTATGAGTATGGCTAATATCAGGAAGGATCACGCGACGGTCTACGTGAAATCTCCCTATGCCTTTCTGTTGCCGGAGCAAAATGTGTCGGACTTATCTCCGAAATTGCCAGATTACAAGCGATTCGATAATGTCAGCGTGCTTTTCCATGGATTAGGCAAAAGAACTGTCGTTTCATTTGATGCCGGTGGACGCCGGAAAAATCTTACGGTTCCGGACGACTACATAATCCTCGACTAAACGCCTTCTGCCGAATCGGTTGTATGAACGAGAAAGATCGACTCAGTGCCGCATATCCGCATCTTGATAATGCAGAGGGTTTTTTGTTTAGCGGTCGCGGCCTCAGATGCATGAGTCGAACCGGTGAGATTGCTCCGCGAGCGGTAAATAAAAAATCGTTTGTGCTAAACCGCTCCACAGGCGTTCGTTTCTATGGGCATTGAATGAACGGCGCGGTAATTCGCGACACCCGGCGCGTGGCCATCGCACGCCGGAAGCGGGCAGTCTGACAGAGCCAGTCGCGCAAAGCCAGCGGGAATACGAGGGTCAGCGGGCAGATAGCGCACAGTTTCGCGGCATTGTGATGGTGCGAGAACGGCAAAGCACGAGTCGGTTCGCGTTGGCCGCATGGAGAAGACCAACGTGCTGGGGCCTGGTGCTGATGCCGGTCAGTGTCCATGACTGGGATCAGGTGGAGCCCGTGGGAGGATGCCAGGCACACCGCCTTCGATGCGGACCATGCGGCCCTTAGCGCAGACGGGGCAATCGCGCAGTGACGTGCCGGTCATTGTCCACGCCCAGAATGCAGCTCGCCGTCGGCGCGCGGAAGGCGCCGGCCGAGCCGTCAACCTTATGGGGCAACTGAAGTTGTTCCCAAGGCATGACCATGGACGGTGACTCCGCGATGATCAAGGCACGCGCCCGCTCGGTCAGCGCCGGGTGCCGGGCGAAGAAGGCTTCGATCTGGTGCCCGCTGGCGGGGCCGAGCCTCGGGATGGCGGTCCACCATTGCCGGCGGCGCGGGATGCGCACCGTGAGATCTGCGAGGGTGCGGATACCGGCCGCATACAAGGCTCGGACGGCGCGCGCCGGCAGCCACCGCGCGATATCGTCGCTGATCTGCGGCGTCGGGACCGGCATCGCGCGCAGCAGCTCGAGGGCTTGCGTGACTGCCCTGGCATGACGGGTGCGAAGGCTCGCGGGACACTGGAACAGCGCGGCCAGGTCGGGGCGTTCCCGGTGGAGGGAAAACGTGGCCAACTGCCGGCGCACCTGGCCGATGACGCCGCGGGCCGAATGGCCAGGACCGAGCCGATCGCGCAGGTAGCGCTCGGCCGCCTGCCGCGACGAGGCGCCTTCATACCAGGCGCGCAGGGCCGCAAGGGCCGCGGTGTCCGGGAAGCCTTCCGGCGTGGGCGGGTGACGGGGCATTTCGACGAAAGCGAGTTCCGTACCGAAATGATAGTACAGGGATAATCAGGCTTATCTCTGCAGCTACGCTGTGTGTGTGCCACGCTATAGTCGGATCGGGCTTGCTCCCATTTTGCGGACCTTGAAACAGCAGATAGTTACGGCGGCCTCTCAGTTGAAATGACAAGACTGATCCTTATCAAGGCGCCCTCAACATCTGCGGCCTAGACTGGCAAATGCGCACTATTGCGCATCCTGAACACTCAGCAAAGGGACGACATCATGCACAAGAATCGGCTGGCCCCCATTGTCGTGGCGCTTTCTACACTCGCCTGGACGCCGCTAGCGTTTTCAGCAGGCCCACAGCAAGGCGGTGCGGAACACGACCACAGCCACGGTCAGGCAGCAGCCGCAACAGCGCAAAATTTGAAGAACGGGCAAAGGGATGCAGCCGTGGACACCCAAATTGCACATCTGCGGGCCTTGCACGAGCGACTTTCGAGAGCCAAGACGCCAGAGGAACGTCAGGCGCTGATGGCAGAGCAAGTCAAGGTTATGCAAGAGAGCATGGCGATGTTGCGGACCATGCACGCGGCTCAGATGAAAGGCGGAATGCAGGGTGGCATGGGCATGGGCCACGGAGACATGTCTGAGCACATGGGCATGCACCACGACATGATGGTCCAACACATGGAATTGATGCAGGAGATGATGCAGACGATGGTGGACCACATGGGGATGACCAGCGGCGGCATGATGAGTCGATAGTAACCCCGCTCAGACGATGCCTGACCCTCTCACAGTGGGAGGGTCAAGTGGTATTTTGATTGCCGATAGAAGTTTAGTGTTGCGAACGATTCCTATTTGAACCGCAGGCCTTATGGCCGCTCAGAGGGTCTTGGCAATAGCTTCGATTGGTTTGATACCAGCACCAAATCGGGCCATGTTTTCTCTGTGCTCCGTCAGGCTGGTGTAGGGCACGTATCGGATACCGAGCTCGGATACTCGACTAAATGCCGGACGAGAAAGCTGGGCTCTTACATCAGCTTCACGTGCATCCGGTGCGACAAGAAACAGGTGTTTTTTCGCAGATTGGTCCGAGCCTAATGCCAAGTCGAGAAGGCGGACGATACCGGAATAAATGGAAGTCGTATGCTCTACCTCGAACGCCGCTTCGACCTCGAGCGAAGTTGCATTTAGCCAAACAACGTCGATAAGCGGAACCGTGTCGGCTCCGGCCACCAATAGCGATGCGGGGATCGAGGACAAGCAACCATCTCCCAAGGCACCACCGTTAAATGGGCGACTCCGGTCATTGGTCGCCACCCATACTGAAAAGCCCAACGCCTTGCCAAGGTCTCGCAGCCAACCCTGAACTTCGGTGTGTGTCGCGTCTTCAGTCCGGTTTGCTTGAATCTGCCTGGCAAAGGATGCGGCCTCCTCGCGCACTTTGGCGAGGTCCGTCTCCCAAGCTGCCACAGTCGCTGAATCCCCCTCCCTCGGAGGTACCGGATAGCGCGCCATGCCGAGGTCGAACAGCAAACCAGCAATCGCGCCCAGATCATTAGAAAGCAGGTCGCGGTACCTTGCGTTCAGGACGAGAACGCCTTCTCGCATGGCCAGGTAATGGTCCCACTTACCCAGCTTCACGCTCGAGCCCGTTAGCGCATTATAGCCATTGACGATGGCGGTATTGAAGGGCACGACCAGCGTAGGGTGGATAAAGTACAGAAGGTTTGCCGCAGCAGGCCCCAGGCCTTTGATGCCATGCTGACTCAGCTGCTGAATGGCTTGAACCACTTCTTGCTCTGTGTCGCAGCAGTCGCAGGCGTGGAGAAGGTTCGCAAAGGCCCGCTGATTGTCCGCGTTCTCGTAGATGTCAGGAATGCGCAGCTTCGGCTTCCACAAGAAAGCGTGGTCTGCCCCTTTGAACATCTGTCGTTGTTCAGCAATGGAGGAAACGACCGTTTCCAGTGAGGAGCCGCGATAAGCATTGCCAAATGTTCCCGCCTGTATCTCGTTGACCACCGCGCCGATGCCACGACGGATTGACCGGAAGTTCTTCAGGCGCTCGGGCCACAGAAACCAACTCTGATACGTCCCGTTCTTATCAACCTTCCATCGTTCGATAAGTGTTCTCGTAAGGTCTGTCATGGAAGCTCGTGTCTAGAATCCAGAAAATGTAGTACCACGAATTCTCAAGGCGTTGCGAGTGGGATTTCCACCCACTCTGGGGGTTGACCTTCCCCGTATTGGAAGGTGCAGCATATGACTTCAATCAAGGCAAGTGCAGATCGCGAAGCCGAAAGGCCAGAGAGACTAAAGCGTATAGTGGTTCATCAGTACGATGTCATTTCTACATATTGTTGTATGAAAATGAGTCACGCGTGGCCGGCCGACGACCACATCGAATGCTCACATAGAACGGAGTGTGCGTTGAATGAACAGAAATAGCCCCCCACTGGCTCAAAAGCATGAGCCCACTCGTCCCGAAAGCCACTCGCACGAAAATGGTCATGTACATGACCATCATCATGGTGACCCTCATGACGGTGGTGGGACGGAGAAGGACCCAGTATGTGGCATGAAGGTCAGTAGCGACAGCCGCTTCAAGGCCGAGTACCACGGGACGACCTACCATTTCTGCAGCGAGAACTGCGAGACGAAATTCACGGCTGCGCCGCAGAAGTACACAATTCCGGTCATCGACGAGACTCCACCATCGACCCCAGAGGGCACAATCTACACGTGCCCGATGCATCCGGAAATCCGGCAGGACCACCCTGGAAACTGCCCGAAGTGCGGCATGACTCTGGAGCCCATCATTCCAGAGCTGAACGAGGAGGAAAATCCTGAACTCACTGACCTCAGCCGACGCTTCTGGTGGACACTGCCACTGACGGCTGTCGTGTTCGTCCTCGCAATGTTTGGGCACCGCCTCGGTTGGATGGAAGCGTCTGCCCAGAGCTGGGTCGAGCTGGTCCTTTCCACGCCGGTAGTTCTCTGGTCAGGGTACCCGTTTTTCGAACGCTGCGTTCAGTCCTTCATCCATCGCAGCCCCAATATGTGGACCCTCATCGGTCTTGGTACTGGCGCTGCCTATCTGTACAGCGTCATTGCGACTGTCGCGCCTGGCGTCTTTCCCGAAACGTTCACAGCGCACGGCCGCATTGGCGTCTACTTCGAGGCTGCCGCAGTCATCATTTCGCTGACCTTGATTGGGCAGGTGCTTGAGCTTCGAGCACGGTCCCAAACGTCGGCGGCAATCAAGTCTCTACTTGGTCTGGCCCCAAAAACGGCGCGTCGTATCAATGCAGACGGGAGCGAGGCGGACATCCCATTGAGTCACGTACATGTTGGCGACCGTTTGCGCGTGCGTCCCGGCGAGAAGGTACCGGTCGATGGCATCGTCATCGAGGGTACGAGCTCCCTGGACGAGTCAATGATTACCGGCGAGCCCATCCCGGTAACCAAGCGTGTGGGTGACCGTGTCATCGGGGCCACCATGAATTCCGCTGGCAGCCTGGTCATCGAATCCGAAAAGGTCGGCTCTCAAACAGTCCTGGCGCAGATTGTCCAGATGGTTGCACAAGCCCAACGCTCCAAGGCACCGATGCAGCGGATGGCAGACAAGGTAGCCGGCGTCTTCGTTGTCGCGGTGGTTGCCATTGCCCTGCTGACGTTTTTTGCGTGGGGCATATTTGGGCCGGAGCCAAGCTGGGTCTACGGGCTTATCAATGCGGTGGCAGTCCTTATCATCGCCTGCCCATGTGCGCTCGGGCTCGCGACCCCCATGTCAATCATGGTTGCCAGCGGGAAGGGTGCTTCTTCTGGAGTCTTATTCCGGGACGCCGCTGCCATCGAGAATCTCCGCAAAGTGGATACTCTCATTGTTGACAAGACTGGCACGCTCACTGAAGGTAAGCCGAGCTTCGAACGCAGCATGGGCACCAATGGCTTTTCGGAACAGGAAGTCCTTCGACTTGCCGCTAGTCTCGACCAAGGCAGCGAGCACCCTTTAGCCGCCACGATTGTGGAAGCCGCTCGTCGGCAAGGATTGGTGCTCGATAAGGCGGAGAGCTTTGAATCTAGCACAGGGATTGGCGTGCGGGGCACCGTCGCAGGCAAGAAGCTTGCATTGGGAAACACCGCGCTGATGGAGTCAGAAGGCGTCGCTACGTCGAACCTCCGCGAAGCTGGCGATGCACTTCGCACGCAAGGTGCCAGCGTCATGTACCTGTCCGTGGACGGAACGCTTGCCGGATTGCTGGCAGTGTCTGACCCGGTCAAGGCTACGACACCCGAAGCCTTGCAACAGCTGAAAGACAAAGGTATCCGCGTAGTGATGGCGACAGGCGATGGCGTGATGACTGCAAAGGCCGTTGCCGAGAAGCTGGGGATTGACGAGTTCCACGGTGAAGTGAAGCCCGCAGACAAGCTGGCACTCGTAAGCAAGTTTCAGGCGGAAGGCCGGGTCGTGGCGATGGCGGGTGATGGCATTAATGACGCACCTGCGCTTGCCAAGGCGGATGTCGGGATTGCAATGGGAACCGGGACGGACGTGGCGATGAACAGCGCCCAAGTCACCCTTGTGAAGGGGGACCTCAGAGGTATCGCCCGGGCGCGTCAATTGTCGTCGGCGACTATTGCCAACATGAAGCAGAACTTAGGCTTCGCCTTCGTCTACAACGCCTTGGGCGTACCACTGGCGGCCGGGGTTCTCTACAGCGCTACGGGCCTGCTTCTTTCACCGATGATTGCTGCACTCGCAATGAGCCTGAGTTCCGTCTCCGTAGTTTCTAACGCATTGCGACTTCGAAATACAAAAGTATGATGTACATCGGAATGGGCCCTTATACCTTCTAATATGTGCCCGCGACCGTGCGAGGTCGAGTGAACGCGCCGCATTCTTGCTTGGTGCCTCGCGAAGGAGTAGCTCGATGAAATTCGCAATAATCCACAGATTGGTCGGCTTTCTGGTCGTTCTGGTTTTATCCTGGGGCGCATTGGCTGCTGGCGGCGACGCGGAATGGCAACATAGCCATGGTCACGGTGGTGGAGGCGTGACAGCAATCGGGAAGCCCGGCGACTCAAGCAAGGTCAGTCGCACTGTTACGCTCGAAGTGGGCGATGGTCTGCGCTTCACTCCACCAACGATTACCGTGAAAAGAGGCGAAACAATCCGCTTCATTGTGAAGAACTCTGGCAGCGTGAAGCACGAGATGGTCCTGGGAACCGAAAGCCAGTTGCTGGAGCTCTATCACACGAGGATGCGGGCCCCCGGAAAGGAGCTTGTATCCCCTAGCGGCATCACAGTCGATGCAGGAAAGTCCGGTGAGATTATCTGGGAGTTCACAAAGTTCGGTACAGTCTCCTTCGCCTGCCTGATGCCGGGTCATTATGATGCTGGCGAGAGAGGGACCGTAATCGTCCAATAGCGCCGCGAGCGGCCGCAAAGTAGCATGCCGCGTCGTGGCTGGCTTGGGAGCTCTCCTACTACTGACAGCATTTTTCGGCACACTGCGTCGGATTGTCTCGATGAGCGGGAACGGGCAACCATGGCTGTCCATAGAGCCAGAGGAATGCCATCTCAGCCGTTGCATCGCGGGCCGAACGAGTTGCCTGCAATGCTCCGGTCACCATACCGCTCATAGCTTGCTCAAGAGAGCGCCACATATTGTCTGACGGAGCAACTGCCCGGGCCGACGTGACCTCCTCGGCTATGGCGGATAGCGGAGACAGCCACGGCTGGAACCGCCCCGACCAGGCATAGCAGGTCCAGCGCATGGGATGCGCCCACTTTAGCCACTCCGCTCCCCAAGGAGTCGCGGTCGCACGAACGTATGGACTGACAAGCTGCTCATATAACGTCTCATTGAATTCCGAGACTGCGCGAACGCGCTCAAACTCAGCGCGTGGATACGAGAACTGAATATCCTCGACGCGGCGCGGTTCAAACGTGGCGCGAATCGTCTGCCTGTCTCCGTCTGCTCCTTGGCCGGGTAGCATCATTTCGTATAGCCCGGGTGGCAGTGCCTCAATCCCTTCCAGGTTCTGCAGGATGGCTCGATGCTCATGGCGTGCCACGCTTGCCGAGACGAAGATGCCGAGATGGCCTACGTGTGGATTGGTCAGGTAGACAATGCGCTGGCCGGCGGCGACCAACTCCTCGGTGCTTTTATACACTGCCGGAATCCACCCCAATGCCTGATGCGGTGGCGTGATGTTGTCGCCGTAGGACGCGAAGATGACTATCGGCTTGCGGATGCGCCGTAGGTCGACTGTGCAATCGCAGTCCACCTGGACTTCGCCTGTTTCGAGCTTGTTGCCAACGAACAGGTCCTGGACAGTCGAAACGAGCTCCTCCCGACTCAGGAAATAGAAGCCGTTCCACCAGCGTTCGAACTCCAGAAAACGCTCGCGCTCACGTTCCGGGTTGGCGAAGACCGTGTAGAACTTCTCCCATATTGCCGATTCCGGTTTCAGGAACTGAAAATTCTGCACAAGCCATGCGCCGTCGAAGCGGCCGTTACCCAGGTCGGCAAGAAAGTTTGCGCCCCACACACCGCCAGAGAACGCACCGAGAAGACGCATCGGATTCACGCCCGGCTCGCCAGACCAATATGACAGTGGAGAACCGTTCAGGACCGATATGCCGGAGACTTGCTCACAGCAATGCGCGGAGAGCAGCATTACTTCCCACCCCGCCTGGCAGTTCCCATAGAGCACCGGCTCCTGTCCATCGTGGCGACGGGCTACCTCCTGAACAAACGTCCGCAGAGCACTAAGAACGTCGCCCAGCGTCTGGCCAGGGCAAGGAATCGGGAAAAATATGACGAAATAGGCAGGGTGCCCTTCGGACAGCGCCATGCCCACCTCAGAGTCACGCTTGAAGCCTCCAATCCCCGGCCCGTGACCAGCGCGCGGGTCAATCACGATAACCGGCTTTGCACCAGGGCGCACACGTTCTTCCAAATGGTCACTGCCGCAGCGAGTGATGCGCAGCAAGGCATAGTTTGCCGGCCGCTCGAACGTTCTCCCGTCGAGCAACATCTCGTAATCGAAGTGAAGCAGTGGCGGAAGGCCGGTCTCCTCATGCGCCAACATGTTGTCTGCGCGCTGGCGAAGGATATCGATGAACATCGTCCAACGTTGGGTAACGTCGACCGCATAATCCCTCCATTGTTGGACCGCATCCGTAGTAGATGCCGGCTGCTGCGGAACAGCCTCGGCGATGGGAGTCGGGGCCGCATGTAGTTCCGCAGCCGCAGCGATTGGGGAGGAGCGCGCTGGGCGTCGCTTACGTTGCATCGTGCCTTCGGCCATGAGGTACCTTATCCCTTTCTATTGAAGCAATCATTTCCCCAATTTCACCTTGCAACGGCTCGCGGGCCCGAGCCGCCAGCCAGGCAGTCAAACCATACTTCGCGAGTTTCCCGCTGAAGATACTGCCAAACACGGCGATGGGGGACAGTTCTGCTAGCGCGACGAAAACTAAAGCCGGCGTCTGCGGCAACGGCGATGCCGCGATGGCCGTCAGCGCAAGGAGCCCGTAGTCCTCAGTGAAGCCCGCTACTGCGACCCACCTAGCCGAGCGCGTGAGTTCCGGGAGGTAGCTAAGCAACTGCGCCCAGCCAAGGTGATGGAAGACAACGTAGAGGATTAGCGCTCCCCTGTGCATAAGCAGCTTTCGTGATG
>NZ_ANKP01000161.1:0-7856 GCF_000319775.1 Cupriavidus sp. HMR-1 | reverse complement strand
GGGGGAGGCGCCGGCGGAGCCGGTGGCTTGGGCGGCGGCAGCAGGATGGCGTCGAGCGTCGGGGTCGGCTCGATATCGGGCAGGCTCGGCGCCGGCGCATGAACCAGACGCAGCAGCGCCAGCAAATGGGCGGCCACCACCAACAGAATGACCACAATCCATCTGCGACGGCGCTGCCACCAGCTCAGCATGCCGCCCCGCGACCGACTACGAGGTTTGACCGGCTTGTCCGGCCCGTTGGCTGCCGTCAAGGTAACCGAGTTCCGAAGAGATTTGCCGGGCGATATCGCGCACGCGCCGATCCACCATACCGCCCCATTCTGCATCGAATACGCTCTGCGCGCCGAGCACGATCAGCGCCATCGCCAGATGGCCATTCGCGTCGAACACGGGCGTGGAGATCGCATTGATGCCCGGCAACACCCCGCCGCGCGTGCGTGCCGCGCCGTGCTCTCGCACGTCCGCGCAGATCGCGTCATATTCGTCCAGCGATACGGGCATGTCAGGCAGTGGGACGGTGCCACGCGTGGCCAGTTCCCGCTCGATCAGCGGCAGCGTCTGGCGGCGCGACAGATAAGCCCCATAAAGGCGGCCCGTGGCCGAGTTAAGCATCGGCATGACGTCACCGAGCCGCAGGCTGGCGCTGACCGGCTGGCTCGATTCCTCCCAGTGGACGATGGTCGGCCCGTGGTTGCCCCACACGGCGATACCGGCCGTCTGGTCGATCTCGTCACGCAGCTGCGACAGGATCGGGCGCGCCTTGCGCACCGGGTCAAGCCGGTTCAGCCCGGCCAGGCCAAGCTGCAGCGCGAACGGGCCAAGGTCGTAGCGCTGGCTCACGGCGTCCTGCGTCACGGCGCCCAGCCGCTGGAAGCTGACCAGATAGCGGTGCGCCTTGGCCGGACTCATGTCCGCCGCCGCGGCCAGGTCGCGCAGCATCATCGCGCGCGGCGACGCGGCCAGCGCCTGCAGCAGCCGGAATCCCACCTCGATGGACTGGATGCCGGCACGCCTGGTGTCATCGGCAATATCGTCCCGGGTATCGTCGTCTTCGGCTGCGGTCATGCGTTCCTGGCAAGCGTATCGGTATTGCCGGCCATTCTATACGGTGCGCCCGCGCCGCTCCGGTAGACTGTGGCCCATCCGATTTGCCTATGTTCGACTCCGCATGAAACTCGCCACCCTGAAGGATGGTTCGCGCGACGGCCAGCTCGTCGTTGTCTCGCGCGACTTGAAAACCGCGCACTTCGCCACCGATATCGCAGGCAAGCTCCAGACTGTGCTCGACGACTGGGCCTTCTACGCGCCGCAGCTCCAGGACCTGTATGACGCGCTGAACGCCGGCCGGTCACGCCACCCGTTCCCGTTCCAGACCAAGGACTGCATGGCGCCGCTGCCGCGCGCGTACCAGTGGGCCGACGGCTCGGCCTACGTGAACCACGTGGAACTGGTACGCAAGGCGCGCGGCGCCGAGATGCCACCCGAGTTCTGGACCGACCCGCTGATGTACCAGGGCGGCTCCGACGACTTCATCGGCCCGCAGGACGACATCGTCTGCGCCAGCGAGGCCTTCGGCATCGATTTCGAGGCCGAAGTGGCCGTGATCACCGGCGACGTGCGCATGGGCGCCACCCCCGACCAGGCCGGGGAGGCCATCCGGCTGGTGATGCTGGCCAACGATGTTTCGCTACGCAACCTGATCCCGGCCGAACTCGGCAAAGGCTTCGGCTTCTTCCAGAGCAAGCCGGCCACGGCGTTTTCGCCGGTGGCGGTCACGCCGGACGAACTCGGCGACGCCTGGCGCGAGCGCCGCGTGCATCGCCCGATGGTGGTCCACTGGAACAGCAAGAAGGTGGGCTCGCCCGACTGCGGCACCGATATGGTGTTCGACTTCGGCCAGCTGATTGCCCACATCTGCAGGACGCGCAACGTGCGCGCGGGCAGCATCGTCGGCTCGGGCACGATTTCGAACGTCGATCGCAGCAAGGGGTACTGCTGCATCGCCGAAAAACGCATGATCGAGACGATCGACAGCGGCAAGCCCGAGACCGAGTTCATGAAGTACGGCGATGCCGTCCGTATCGAGATGTTCGACGCCGAACACAAGTCGATCTTCGGCGCAATCGACCAGGTGGTGGCCGCGCCATAACGGGCACCGGCCCATAAGAGGCGCTATCAAAATGAAGCGAAGCGGTTCTGGCTAGGGTGAAGCAGGGGTTTCGGCTCGTATGCGAGCCGCCTGCGGAACGGCACGTGCCTGCGAGCACATGCGCGCCCTGCAAGGGCGCGGCCGCAGACAGTACAAGTGGACTGGCCAAGGCCGCGCAACAACGCCAGAATCTTTTTGATAGTGCCTCTAAGGCACGCAAGCCTTGCCGCGCCAGGCGTTCCTGGGCCTATAATTCCCCGACCAGCCGGTCGGGGAATTGCATTCGACGCGTCTTCCTTGCGTCCCTTCGCGCTCCTTCGCCTCTTTCGGACATCCAGTTCCCTGCCCGGCGGCCCGAAACTTCTTCGATACCCGCCCAAATGACCACTTCCGACGCCAATACCCTGCCCCCGCGCCTGGCGCGCTATCGCGCCCTGACCCTGCGCCGCCACGGCCCCATCCTCGAGGTGATCATGGGCGCGGCCCAATCGGCCAACCAGAAGCTGGCCACCGCCGACGCCTCCATGCACCGCGAACTGGCCGAGATCTGGCGTGATATTTCGGCGGAACCCGAAATCCGCGTGGCGCTGATCCGTGGCGAAGGCAAGGGCTTCTCGGCCGGCGGCGACCTCGGGCTGGTCGAGGAGATGGCCAATGATTTCGAGACGCGCACCCGCGTCTGGCATGAGGCACGTGACCTGGTCTACAACGTCATCAACTGCGACAAGCCGATCGTCTCCGCGATGCATGGCCCGGCCGTTGGCGCGGGGCTGGTAGCCGGGCTGCTGGCCGATATCTCGATCGCGGCAAAGACCGCGCGCATCGTGGATGGCCATACCCGGCTGGGTGTGGCCGCCGGCGATCATGCCGCCATCGTCTGGCCGTTGCTGTGCGGAATGGCCAAGGCCAAGTACTATCTGATGCTGTGCGAGTCGGTCAGCGGCGAGGAAGCCGAGCGGATCGGTCTGGTGTCGCTGGCGGTGGAGGAAGACGAACTGGTCGCGAAAGCGTTCGAGGTGGCCAACCGGCTTGCGGCCGGATCGCAGACCGCCATCCGCTGGACCAAGTACGCGCTCAACAATTGGCTGCGTATGGCCGGACCCGCGTTCGATACCTCGCTGGCGCTCGAATTCATGGGCTTTGCCGGCCCCGACGTGCACGAAGGCATGGCGAGCCTGCGTCAGAAGCGGCCGCCCGAATTCAAGTAACCGATCGTCCTGCTCACGGTTCGGGACGACCATGTCAGACGGAGTTGCGCGACCATGTTCGGACAGTTACCCGATTTCACCAACAGCTACGAGTTCCTTCGCAAGCTCTGGGCTTCCGGCAGCGGAATGCCCAGCGGGCTGATGCCCGGCCTGAGCGCGATGACGCCCCCGATGGATCTCGAGGGCATCGACAAGCGGATTCACGACCTCAAGGCAGTGGAAAGCTGGCTGCAGCTCAACTCGAGCCTGCTGCGCACGACCATCCAGGGCCTTGAAGTGCAACGCGCCACGCTGGTGGCGCTGCAGACGTTTGGCAGCGCGCTCTCCCCCGATGCCATGCAGAGCGCGATGGAAAACGTGGCGCGTGCTGCCAGCGCGCCGAGCGCCGCGCCGCATCACGAGTACGGCACCGGCAAGACGGTCTCGGAAGCACAAGCCGATGCGGAAAATGACGAGCCCGCCGATGACGACATCGACGCGCCGCCCGAATCCGGCCCCGAAGCTGGTGCCGAGGCCTCGGCCACTTCCACCGGACCCGCCCCGGTGCCGCCCAATGCATCGCTGTGGTGGGACCTGATGCAGCAACAGTTCAACCAGATCGCCAGCAGCGCGGCAGCGGCGGCCAATGTCACGCCGTTCAGCAACCTTGGAGGCTTCGGCGCCAGCCCGGCAGGCAGCGAGTCTGCCACGAGCACCAAGAGCGCCACGAGCGCCGGCGATAACAAGTCCGGCCCTACGCCCAAGGGGGCGAAGACGTCCGGGACGAAGAAGGCGGGAACAAAGACCGTAGCCAGGAAATCCGCAAAATCGGCGACAAAGCCAGCGGCGAAGACATCGGGCAAGTCGTCTGCAAAGAAACCCGCAGCCCGAAAGGCACCGGCCGGGAAATCAACGGCCAAGCCTCAGACCCCACCCGCGCCCGGCACGCCGGAGGACACGTTCGAGTGAGCGCGCTCTCCGCACATTCGGCGGAGGCTTCGGCCCGCGCCCGCCAGCGCCAGAGCACCGCTCTGGTGATGATGGGCGGTGGCGCGCGGGCCGCGTACCAGGCCGGTGTGCTGTCCGGCATCGCGAAGATCGCCGCACGTCTTGGGCTGGCGCATTGCCCGCTGCCGTTCGGCATCATCGCCGGGACATCCGCGGGTGCGATCAATGGCGCGGGCCTGGCGGTCGGCGCCGCCGACTTCCGCGCGGCCACGGACAAGCTGTCAGCGCTCTGGCACAGCCTGCACGCCGACGACGTCTACCGGACCGACGTGCTGCGCGTGGGCGTTTCCGGCGCGCGATGGCTGTCCTCGCTGGCCTTCGGCTGGGTCACGCGGCGGTCATCGCCACGCGCGCTGTTCGACAATGCGCCGCTCGGCAGCTTCCTGACCGAGCTGTTCGAGCCGGAGCGCGTCCAGGCCAGTCTGGACGCCGGCGTACTGCAAGCCTTCGCGGTCACGGCGCTGTCGTACAGCACCGGCCGCCATGTCACGTTCTATCAGTCTCACCGCCGTATCCACGGATGGCAACGCAGCCAGCGCATGGCCGTGGAGTCCGCGATTGGCGTCGATCACCTGCTGGCATCGGCCTCGATTCCGTTCCTGTTCCCGGCCATACCGCTCGAACTCGAAGGCCATCACGAATGGTTCGGCGACGGCACGATGCGGCAGATGTCGCCGCTATCGCCCGCGATTCACCTTGGCGCGTCGCGCATCCTGGCCATCGGCGCCGCGTCGCGCCAGCGGGCCGGCTGGTTCGATACCGTGCCATCAGGCGGCTATCCGTCGCTGGCGCAGGTTGGCGGCCAGGCCCTGGCCAGCATCTTCCTGGATGGCCTGCAGGCCGACATCGAGCGACTCATGCACATCAACCGGCTGCTGTCGCGGATGCCCGAGATGGCCAACGACACCGAAGGCTGGCGCCCGGTGCAGGTCATGACGATTTCACCCAGCGAGCCGATCGAGGCCATCGCAGCCGAGCACCTGAATCGCCTGCCACGCACCGTGCGCGCGTTCCTGTCGCCACTGGGCGGCACCGAGGCGCGCGGCGCCGCGTTCGCGAGCTATCTGTTGTTCGAACCCGAGTTCACCCAGGCCTTGCTGGCGCTGGGCGAACGTGACGCGGCCGCCCAGGGCGACCAGATCGCCGCTTTCCTCTATGGTGTGGTGCCGGAAACCACGCCGGTCAAAAAAGAAGTGACAGAAGTGTCGCAATAGCGCCACTTTTTGCGACAACAAGCGGCAATCCGATTGAAATCGCTACGATCCGGGCTACAACGGAGTAGAGAAATCATTCGAGAATAATTCTTGTCTGGTAGAATCCGCCCGTAATTTCAAAGGCTTAGCATGCTCTACCCCGAACTGTTCAAATCGTTGGAGGCGGTCCGCTGGCATATGGACAAGGACATCCCCTGGGATACCTTCGACGCCAGCCTGCTCACTGACGACCAGGCGAAAACCATCCGCATGAATGCCATCACCGAATGGTCGGCCCTGCCCGCCACGGAGATGTTCCTGCGCGACAACCGCCACGACTCCGACTTTTCGGCGTTCATGAGCATCTGGTTCTTCGAGGAACAGAAGCACTCGCTGGTGCTGATGGAGTACCTGCGCCGTTTCCGTCCGGACCTGGTGCCGACCGAGGAAGAGCTGCACGCCGTGCGCTTCGAGTTCGATCCGGCTCCGCCGCTGGAAACGTTGATGCTGCATTTCTGCGGCGAGATTCGCCTGAACCACTGGTACCGCCGTGCCGCCGAATGGCACTCGGAACCGGTGATCAAGCATATCTACCGCACGCTGTCGCAGGACGAGGCACGCCATGGCGGCGCCTACCTGCGCTACATGAAGAAGTACCTGAACCAGTTTGGCGACAACGCGCGTGCCGCGTTCGCCAAGATCGGCGTGCTGATGGCGTCGGCCCGTCGCACGGAAAAGCCGCTGCACCCGACCAACCTGCACGTGAACAAGGCGCTGTTCCCGAACGACACGGTGCAGTCCCGCCTGCCCGATCCGGACTGGCTCGAGCACTGGCTCGACGAACAGATCCGCTTCGACGAGATCTGGGAAAAGAAGGTCATCGAGCGGATTCTGCACAACATGTCGCTGCTGTTCGAGCGCACGTTCGACACGGTGCAGGACCTGAACCGCTACCGCAAGGAACTGAACGTCAGCCTGCAGGGCGGCGGTGCCCAGCCTGCCCAGGCCTGAGTGTTCCGACCCCGCTTGAGCGCCTGAACATGCCAAACCCCATCGGATACGATGGGGTTTTTCTTTCTCCACGACCCATGAACGCACCCGCCTTCGAATCCAAGCTGGTCCCCGCCGACGATGTCGCGGCCCTGCACGCCGCAGTGGCAAAGCTGCCGCGCCCGCTGGTCTTCACCAACGGCGTGTTCGACATCCTCCACCGCGGCCACGCCACGTATCTGGCGCAGGCGCGCGCGATGGGCGCCAGCCTGGTGGTCGGGGTGAACAGCGACGCTTCGGTGAAGATGCTCGGCAAGGGCGACGACCGCCCGCTCAATCACGATGCCGACCGCATGGCGCTGCTGGCCGCGCTCGCGTCCGTGGATCTGGTAGCGATGTTCCGCGAGAAGACGCCGGTGGAACTGATCCGGCTGGTGCGGCCGGACGTTTATGTGAAGGGCGGCGACTACGACATCGACACGCTGGAGGAAACGCGGCTGGTGCGTAGCTGGGGCGGACAGGCGTACGCGATCCAGTTCCTGCACGACCGCTCGACCACCAAGCTGCTGACGAAGGTACGCGGCGGCTGAGCCGGGTTTTAGAAGCCGTTTCAAGAAGATTCTGGCGTCGTTGCGTGGCCTTGCCGTACTACTTGTACTGTCCGCGGCCCCTCGCCTAGCCAGAACCGCTTCGCTTCATTTTGAAACCGCCTCTTAACCCTCGGCGCGCGCCGCGACTGGCTCGCCGCGCGCCTGGGTCACCGGGCGGCAGTCCTGCAGCACATCGCCGCCATAGCGCAGCCTCACTTCGTCCATCCGCGCGCGCACGGCATCGTCGGCGTGCGCCACGCGCAGCCACTGCCGCGCGATCGCTCTCGGCGCATCGCTGATCTGCGCGGTGCGCACGCCCTGCCCGCGCAACACTTCCAGGAATTTGTCGGCACGCTCGCGGTCACGGAACAGTCCGAGCGAAACCGTGTACGACTCGGGATTCTCGCCCGCCACCACCGATACGTCGGTGACCTTGCGGCGACGCAGCTCCGCCAGCTTTCGATCGGCGTTCTCGCGCGTCGGCTGGGCCGGCAGATGAACCCACCACCGCACCTGCTCCGATCGCTCGAACTGCTCCATCGGCAGGGGTGCGGTCACGGCAATCGCCTTCAGGTCCTCGATCGCGCGCTGCACGTTCTGCGCCGTGAAGCCGCCCACCTCCATGCAACTATCGGCGGATGTCCGCGCGGTGCTGGAGATGGCCGCCGGCTGGGCCGCGCGTGGCACGGCCGGGGACGATGCCGGATCCACTGCCTCCTCTGCGGCCGCCGCCGCCCTC
>NZ_ANKP01000160.1:0-24858 GCF_000319775.1 Cupriavidus sp. HMR-1 | reverse complement strand
CGAGCGCGACCGCAGCGCCGAGTTGCGCCACCGGCGCGACAAGGCGCTGCTGCTGCTCGGCTTCTGGCGCGGCTTCCGTGGCGACGAGTTGACCCGCCTGCGGGTCGAGCATGTCGCCATCGCGCCCGGGGAAGGCATGACCTGCTATTTCCCGCAGACGAAAGGCGACCGCCAATACCAGGGCAGCACCTTCAAGGCACCGGCGCTGTCGCGTCTGTGCCCGGTCGAAGCCTATGCCGCCTGGGTGGAAGCGGCGCGGCTGACGTCCGGACCGGTGTTTCGCGCGATCGATCGCTGGGGCCATGTCGGCGAGGCCGGGCTGCATACCGACAGCTTGGTGCCGCTGCTGCGCTCGGTCTTGGCACACGCCGGCATCGCCTCGGCTGAGCTGTATAGCGGGCATTCGCTGCGGCGCGGGTTCGCCAATTGGGCGACCTCCAACGGTTGGGACCTCAAAACCTTGATGGAATATGTCGGCTGGAAGGATGTCCACTCGGCCATGCGCTATGTCGAAGCGGCCGATCCGTTTGCCCGACGCCGGATCGAATCGGCGCTGCCGGGCGCGCTACCAGGCCCCAACCCCGCGTAATGGCAGCAGGCTTGGCATTCAGGCAGCGGCAGAATATGCTGGCGCCTTTGCGCGCGATCCGCGCAACGAGCCGTTGCGAACAAGAACGCATGTTGGGGAGTCCCTTGCATGGCAAGCATCGAACGAACCGCCTATCCGCGTTTTCCGCGTACGCTCACGCTCAAGGATCTGCAGACCTCGTTCACCCCGCGGCCGGAGGAAATCGAGTGGGCGCAAGGCTTCGCCCGCACCGCTGAGCGGCGCCTCGCGCTTCTGGTCAACCTGAAGTGCTTCCAGTTCCTGCGCCACTTTCCGGCGGTGGAGGCGGTTCCCCCGGAAGTCATCGAGCACGTGTCGGCCTGCCTGGGCATGGCGCCGGTCCAGCAGATCACCTATCCCGCCGCGCATACCGCGCGCTATCGGCATCACAAGGCGATCCGCACCTTGTTGGGCATCAAACCGTACACCGATGCCCAGACGCGCCTCGTCGCGATCCGACTCGCCGAGGAAGCCGCCGGCGTGGTGGACACACGCGTGGACATCATCAACATCACAATCGAGGAACTGGTTCGGCTGGGCTACGAGCTACCCGCCTTCGGTACGCTCGACGAGATCGCTGCGCAGGCGCATGCCGCGGCCGAAGCCGCGCTCCATCGCCACATCGCGCAGCGCCTGTCCGCCGACCAGCGCCAATGGCTCGATCAATTGTTGGAAACCGAGTTGCCGGCGCGGCACTCGCTCTATCAGCAGATCAAGCGATCCGCAAAAAAGGCGACGCGCAAACACCTCGACCTGGTGCTGGACCAGTTGGAGTGGCTCGAATCGCTGCCTGACAGCGACACGCTGCTCGACAGCGTTCCCGCCACCAAACTGAAACACTTGGCCAACATGGCATCCGCCCTCGACGCCGGCGACATGAAGGACTTGCGGCCCGCCAAGCGACATACGCTGATCCTGGCCTTGATGCGCCAGATGCGCATCGGGGCGCGCGACGACATCGCGGAGATGTTCATCCGCCGCATGGGGGCGATCCACAAGAGTGCCAAGGAAGAACTCAATCTCATCCAGGCGCGCCAGCGCGAATTGAGCGAAGAGCTGGTTGCCGCACTCGAGCTCGTCATCGGCATTCTGGCCGAAGGCCTGGACGATGCCCATACTGGACAGCGCGTGCGCGAGCTGCTGGCGCCGCATGGCGATCTGGACAAGCTGCAGGCCGATTGCGAAGCGATCCGCGTCTGGAGCGACGGCAATCACTTGCCTTTGCTGTGGAAGCCTTTCAAATCATGGCGTGCGGCGATGTTCCAGATGGCGAAGGGGTTGCGCTTTGTCGCGGCGACCGAAGACCGCCGACTGCTCAAGGCGTTGGACGTCGTGCTGCAGAACGAGCACCGCAAGACCGATTGGCTCGCCGACGAGGTGGACCTGTCGTTCGCGTCCGAGCGCTGGCGAAAGCTGGTGCGTCGCTCGCCTGGCCTGGGCAAGCCGACGAATCGGCGCTACCTGGAGGTGTGCGTGTTTTCCCATCTCGCCGGCGATTTGCGCTGCGGCGACGTTTGCATCGAAGGATCGGGTAACTTTGCCGACCTTCGCCAGCAATTGATGTCGTGGGAAGAATGTCAGGCGATGCTGCAGGATTATTGCGACCGGATCGGTCTTGCATCCGATGCGCAAGGTTTCGTCAACGACCTCAAGAAGCTGCTGACGGAGACGGCTGAACAGGTCGACAGTGAATTCCCACAGCATGCCGGCGACGTGACGATCAGCCCGAGCGGCGAGCCTACGCTCACGCGCGTCACGGCGCGCGAAGTCCCGCCGTCGGCCATTGCCTTGCAAGCCGCCATCGACAGCCGGCTCGTGCCGCGCAATCTGCTGGACATCCTCGCCAACATCGAGCACTGGACGGGGTTCACCCGCCACTTTGGCCCGCAGTCCGGCGACGATCCGAAACTGCGCAACGCGCGCGAACGCTATCTGCTTACCGTCTTTGCCATGGGTTGCAACCTCGGCCCCAACCAGGCGGCGCGGCACTTGTCGAACGGCGTGACGCCGCATCAGCTGTCGTACGTGAATCAGCGCCACATGGGCCTGGAGCAGTTGGACAATGCCTGCCGCGACCTGACCGAGCTGTATCTGCGCCTTGAGTTGCCGAAGCTGTGGGGCGAAGGCAAGAAGGTGGCCGCCGACGGCACTCAGTACGACTTCTACGAGCAGAACCTTCTGGTCGGCATGCATTTCCGCTACCGCCGCATGGGCGCCGTGGCCTACCGGCATGTGGCCGACAATTACATCGCGGTGTTCCGCCACTTCATCCCGCCAGGCGTGCTGGAGGCCATTTACGTCATCGAGGGCTTGCTGAAAGCCGGCTTGAGTGTCCAGGCCGACACCGTCTATTCGGATACGCACGGCCAATCCGAAGCCGTTTTTGCATTTACCTACCTGAACGGCATCCAGTTGATGCCGCGCATCCGCAATTGGAAGGATCTGCGCTTCTACAAGGCGGAGAAGGGCATCCGCTACAAGCACATCGACCGTCTGTTCAGCGATGTCATCGATTGGAAGCTGATCCGCAACCACTGGAAAGATCTGATGCAGGTGGCGATTTCGATCCAGACCGGCCGCGTCATGTCGCCAATGCTGCTGCGTAAGCTGAGCCACGAGGGCCGGCACAACCGGCTGTTTGCGGCGGCAAGAGAACTCGGTCGCGTGCTGCGCACGGTCTACCTGCTGCGCTGGATCTCGCAGAAGGACATGCGGCAGGAGGTGACGGCAACCACCAACAAGATCGAGTCGTATCACGCCTTCACCAAATGGCTCGATTTCGGCGGCGACGTCATTACCGAAAACGATCCGAACGAGCAGCAAAAGCGCGTGCGCTATATCGATCTGGTGGCCTCGGCCGTGATTCTGCAGAACACGGTCGACATGATGCGGATCATGCAAGACCTTCACGCCGCCGGCGAACCGGTTTCCGCGGCCGATGCCGCCTTCATGAGCCCGTATGGCACGACCGGGGTTAAGCGGTTCGGCAACTACCACCTCGATTTGAAGCGGCCGCCGGAGCCGTGGCTCAAGGAATCCTTGTTCCGCCAAGCCTTGAAACGCGCGCGCACGGACGCCGGCAATGAGCCGCGCAGCGACAACAAACCGGGAGCATCGATATGAGCGATTCCGAAGATACGGTCGAAACGGCCTACGGGCGCCTAGACCGGGCAGCGTTGCAGCAAGCGCAGGACACGTACGACACCACGCTCCTACTGCGCATGGTGGACGATCTCGATGCCATGCTGGCCGAAGCCCGCGCCGAGGATGGGCTGCGCGATATGGTGCTGCGTCTGCACGGGATGGCGCATACGGTCATCAACCGCGCCCGGATGACGGTCGCAACTGGCGAGGAAAGTTTGCCGGAATTGGCGTTCGACACACAGGCCGAAGTGCTGCGAATCGTCACGATGCTGCAAGACTGGCTCCGTCAGATCGAGCCGCTGGAGCAGCTGACGCCGCGCAATTGATCGCATAAAAGCCGCGTTCTTTATTACTTTTAGGCTTATGTGTCATTTCCGGCTTTATCCCGGCATGACCCCTTATGCAGTAGCTCGCGCACGAGCTCTGCTTCGGCAGGCGAAAAAACGCTCTTTCCCTTCATGCCAGCTCCGGTGGCACTATCCCCGCGACAAATCTTTGTACGCTAGATGTTCTCACGTACGTGGAACCGCGAGAGATCCATCGCCACGTCGAATATGCCTCCAGCCTTGTACGATCGCTCCAGTACTCTCAGGTCTTCAAGTTTTCCGAGGAGGTCGCCATCCTTCCCTGCGATCGGTGGTGCTACCGAAAAGCCGAATCTCCGCCAAAAATCCGTCACTTCGCTCCGTCTGTCCGAAATCAAACCGGTAACGCGTGTCTCGCCGCTCGACGCTGGCATCCTCCGTAAGGCTTGGATAGCAACATTTACTACCAAGGTGCCATATCCTTGGTTGTGCCTGGTTTGCGACCCAGGGCCGGTACCCGTTAAGTCCGCGATGCGCGGAGAATTCACGAGCGCGATATCGAGAAGGACGCGAGGACTGAGAACTTCCGAGAACTCAATCCAAACTTCAAGTTGCCGAAACGCATAACTACGCAGTTCATGAATCCTGCGCATTAGCATGTCCATGACGAAGACACGGTCGAACGTTGTCACGTAAGTGGCCGCAAGTGCCTCGTCGCTAAGGCACGCAGTCACTTGCGATGGCTCCACCATTTGCCGCAATGAGTAGGTCTATACGCGAGGCACGGATACGATAGTCGATCACTCGCGCATTTTTTCGATCTATCACGCGCTGCAGGTCTTCAGGCCCTAAGGATGGAACAAAGCCCGCGCGCGACGGTTGTCATATGTCATCGATGCCGCCGGGTGTGTGATAGACCCAGACCGCCTCAAACTCAGTGGACTCCAAGCCGGCGGCGATCGACGCGCCATGGGACCAGGAGACATCAACCCCTCGCGTCCCCGTATCCAGCATCGACACAATCCGAAGCAATTCGTCCGCCACAGCCGGCCACCTTCGCTTTGGAATCGGTTCGGCAAATGCCCCGGCAAAGGCCGCAGTGACCCGGAGGCCCGGCTTGATGCCGATTAGCGATGCCATTCCCTTCGCCAGTTTGCAGATCTGTGCTTCCGCAGCATCACTATGCGCGCTTCGCTGATGCATCTGCACAGTCAGTTCCACGCCGTAGCAGAGTGTGTCGGTGGTAACAACGATATCCGGATTTTCCCCTTCATGATCGACCTCGCCCTCCGGCCACAGATCCGGACGAATCTGTTGGGCCCAAGAGAAGACGCGCAGTTCCTGATTATTTTTTTGGTGTTGCGACATCGTCTATCCCTCGCACATGGTTGTGATGTCGGGCGCCTTGTACCGAGCTCAAAAGTACGCTGGCGCTATTCCCCGCGTCACCAAGGGGCAATGGCGGTGACACTCTCAATACGCACTACGTGTGGGTAATTCCCCGGACCAAAAGGAAGCCCGCACGCTGGCGGGATTTGCAAGCGACGCCGCGCTACAGCGTGATGCCGGTTTTCTCTTCGATCTGCTTTTTCATGTAGCCCTTGGCCAGATCGACCAGAAGCTGGACCGTAAAGCCACCAGCGGCCATCGCGCCCGATTTCGTCTTTGTCCAAACGGCATTGTCCCGTACCGAGTCGGCGAAATCGTGGCCGGCCCAGCTGAGGCGTTCGAATCCGTAGCCATCCATGGAGCCAGCGCCCGCGTCTTCGACCAGGCCGGCCTCATAGATCAGGCGCATGTGGTAGTCGACCTCGTCGACAGTGTAGTTGTCGAACTTCAACTCGTCGTCGTCCGGCCCAATGATGAAGATGTCACCGCGCTTCATCGGCAGGCTTTCAAGCCGCAGCACCAGCTCGCGTACCAGGTCCATATCCCGCTTCATGCAGATCTCCTAGAAAATAACCTCGATCGCACCTCGAATCACATACGCCTCGTCACCGTCCACCGCGCAGGCGCGCATGTCCGACCAGATGAACCGCTTGGCGAACTGGGCCAGCGCCAGCGGCCTGGCGGTCGGCCAGCTGCAGCTGTACCTTCAACGGTGTCGTCCATGGTCATGCCGCCCGGCGAAATAGTCGGTGGTGTTTGTCATGTTCGACGCTGGCGACCTTGAGCTGCAGCAGAAAGCTATGTTCGTCTTCCTCCTCGCGCAGCGGCGTGCTGCGATTGCGCATGCTGTAGGTGAACGTCACGGTGCTGGCGCCATCCTGGTGGCTGTAGCCAAAGTGCCGGTGGTATGGCGCGATAATCGGCGCGCTGGGTGTCATGAATCGATCGCCGGCGAGCACGGCCGCGCCGGGATCTTCCTCGGCGATGGCCGCCTCGATGGTGGCGCGCATGGTGTCGAACAGATATCGGGCGGTGGCGGTCGGTTCCCAGCGGGCACGGCTGACCGGAAAGCCGCGCTCCTGCAGGTAGCGATCCATTGCCACGCGCGCCAGCGGTGTCAGGATGACCCTGGCTGGCTTGCCGCCTTTGCCCACCAGATGCAGCCAGTGATCGTCCGCGGCATCGACCTCGATATTGCGCAACGTGGCACAGGATTCCGCTCCGTATTCGCAATGGCTGGTGGTCGCCGGCTGCCGCCCCTAGTTGTGCGCTGCGACTTCCTCCGCTGGGTCAAAGGCCAAAGAAAACGGTGCGAAGTTAACAGCGACCTTTCACGCATATTACATTTCCTTACCTCCGTGCAAATTATTCCGTACCCCGTAGCCGAGTACGGAGTGCTTATTTGATTAACATCAAAGGACTGTGCTTAGTTCAGTTTTATTCTGAACCAACCAAACTACGCCTGACTCACGTCAACCATGCTCCGCAACCGTCGCCGACTTCGCCGCTGGGCCATCCAGGTGCTCCTGGTGTGGCTCTTCGGCATCGTGACGGGAATAGCGCATGCATGCGCGGTCCGAATAGCCGATGACCATCGCGGATCAGCCCATCGCCATCACGGAGCGATGGTTGCCGATCACTCGTCGCATTCGCACGGCCACGCCGTGCTCCCCGGCGAAGATACAGCCGGGAAAGCGAACTGCCTTGATTTCTGCGAAAAGGCCTCGTTGAGTGCGCAGCCGCTGAAGTTCAGGCTGGACCCGAGTGCGGAGGCTTCGGCGATGGCTCATTCTTCGAGTGCATCGCCTGACCTGATCGACTGGCCCGCCCGCACGTTCGCGCGATCGGGCGGTGTGTTTTACCAGCACCGAGGACCTCCGCTGCGCATTGCGCTCCAGCGGCTGGCTCTCTAGCCGCTCGTAGCCTCACTACGTCTGCGCCCCACCGCACGGGGCTTGAAGCATCTTGCGCCCTTGGTCCATGCGGGCTGGGATGAGGGCCGACGATGCTGCGTTTGCATCTCCTCTCTCTTCGTGGAGTCGTTGTCATGAGTACGCGTTCTCGTTGCCTTTTCTCACTTGCCCTCGCCGTCCCCTTGTTCACCAATGCAGTGATGGCTCAGACCGATCAGCCCCCCGCGGCTGCGGCCACTGTTCCAGTCGCAGCCTCAGAGGCCCCCGTACTGACGAAATGCAGTTCGACGGCTAAGCGCCACGACCACGGTGCTGAGCGCAACGTTTCGGCGGCTAAGCCTGTTCCCTGCTTGCCGGACAGCGCCGCCTCCGGCACCAAGACGGCACCCACCTCCGTGCACGACCACGGGAAATTCCACAAGAACCAGTAAGTCCCATCCTCACCAAGGAGCATCACCATGAACCTGCCATCCGACCCACGACAGAGCGGACGAAGTGGCTCGAACTGGTCACGCATCAACCAGTGGCTGCTGTGGATCGGCCTTGCCGCCGCCGTTGCCTGGATGTTCTATCGCCACAACGCTCATCTTCTGCAGTTGTTGCCCTTCCTCTTCATCCTCGCTTGCCCGTTGATGCACATCTTCGGTCATGGTGGTCACGGGGGACACGGCGGTCACGTCGGGCACGGCAACGCACCTCGGGGCGACGAAGGCGACTCACCCGAGCGCCGTTCAGACGAAGGCCGGAACAGATCAGCATCGAGCGGCGTCCAGTCCGGACACCACCACTGAGACTCACTGAAGGAACACCATGGAATCCATCGAACTCAAGGTCGCAGGCATGACCTGCGCTTCCTGCGCGAACTCGGTCAGCAAGGCGCTCAAGCGCGTACCTGGCGTGGAAGACGTGCATGTTGATCTCGCTCGCGGCACTGCGACTGTCACTGGCGACCAGGCGGCGCAGAACACGCCCGCGCTGATCGCTGCGTTGTCCGCCGCCGGCTACGAGGCAGTCGCCTCTTCGGCGCCGGCCAGCGCGTCCGGGCAGGCGTCCTGCCATGCCCCGGCTGGCGCCCGCCCGAAGGGACACGGCGGCGGCTGCTGCTGCCGCTGATTCTCAGCCATGAACACGACGACAGACTCGCAGCGAATCGCTGCACCAGTTGCGTTGTTCGCAGCTTACTGGAGCGACATGCTGTGGCGCGCCGTAGCGACCGGCGAGGCGCTGAGACAGCGGGCGAACAACATGACCGAACACGAAGCGGCGGGAATGCCTCCGCTGCTTCATTTCGAGTCAGAGCAGGTGGCCGACGGGCACGACATGCAACCGGCGAGTAACTACCGGCTCCTCCGCGTCACGCGCTGTGGCACCGACGCCTTGGAGAAGCATGTGCGCAAGGGATCGTTGCCGGTGCTCGTGGTCGACCCGCGCGCCGGCCACGGACCAGGCATCGGCGGATTCAAGCGTGATTCCGAAGTCGGCATGGCCCTGCTCGAAGGCCATCCCGTGTACTTCGTCGTGTTCGATCCCGAACCTGTCGAGGGACAGACGATGGGGGCGGTCGTGCAGACGCTGGCCGCGTTCATCGACATCGTGGCCAAGCGCCACGGAGGCAAGGCCCCGATCGTCTACGGCAACTGTCAAGGCGGTTGGGCGATCACGTTGGCGCTGTCGCATTGCGAGCACCGTGCAGCGCTGGCGGTGCTGAACGGATCGCCGTTGTCATACTGGGCCGGCGAGAGGGGCGTCAATCCGATGCGACTGCTTGGAGGGTTTACGGGCGGCATATGGCCGGCGCACTGGGTTTCGGACCTCGGCGCCGGGCGCTTCGACGGCGCCTGGCTGGTCCAGAACTTCGAGGCGCTGCGGCCCGAGGGTGTATTCAAAAAGTACGACACGCTGTTCGCGCAGCCGGAGGCCGAGAGCGATCGCTTCCTGGAGTTCGAGCGCTGGTGGAACGGCTTCTACCAGTTGGCGCGTGAGGAGATGCTGTCGATTGCCGGCGATCTGTTCGTCGGCAACCATCTGGAGGGTGGCGAGATCGTTGTCGACGATCACTGCCGAGCTGACTTGAGCCGCGTTGGCGCGCCGCTGATGCTTTTCTGCTCGAACGGCGACAACATCACGCCGCCGCACCAGGCGCTTGGCTGGCTCAAGGCTGTGTATCCGACAACTGCAGACCTCGTGGCCGCGGGCCAGCGCGTCGTCTACCTGCTGCACCAGCACGTGGGCCACCTCGGGATCTTCGTCTCCACCGGGGTGGCGCGACGGGAACACCGTGCCATCCTGCACCACGCTGAATCGATCCAGGCACTCGAACCCGGACTTTACGAGATGATTCTGGATGATAGCGCTTTCGCCGAGGTTGCCGCCGGTGCCCGCTTTGAGCCGCGGCGGCTGGAAGACCTGCCCTTCGATGCCAACCCAGCCGGATTCGACAAGGTCAAGGCGATTTCGGAAGCCACCGAACGCCTCTATGCGCAATGGGTGTCACCCTGGGTCCGTCTCGCGGTTACGCCCGAATCGGCCCGCGAACTGCGGGCGCTGCACCCCATGCGCGTCAGCCGCAAGGTCTGGTCCGAGCAGGTGACGCCTGCTCTCGCACTGCTGCCTTGGATGCAGCGATGGCTTGAGCAATGCGGTGCACAGGACCCCCATCGGCATGTCAATCCTTGGTACCAGTTGGAGCGTACCGGTGCAGACGCGGTTGAACAAGCGATGGAGTCGTGGCGCAAGAGCCGTGATCTGTGGGCTGAGCTTGTGTTCGAGCAGACCTATGCAAGCTGAACGACCGTCCTAGGAGATGTAATGAATGCCTCCCTTCCTACGGGGACAACAAGCCCTGGAGCGCGAGATGAATAGCGTGCCCATGTGGGAGGTTGGCTTGTCCGCAAGACAAGGTGGCCCCCCCCTAATGGAATACGGCATCAATGTGCCCAGGGCGTGATAGACCGGGGTCTTCACAAACACCATCGGGCGTCCGAGATTTGTCCACGGTCGATCCGTCGATACCTCGATAGGGATGACGGCTCCGGAAGGTCTTGTGATGGGCACGCGCGGTGGCGACCTCGACCCCAGCGTTCCAGGCTTTGTCGCGCACACCCTGGGCTTGCCATTGTCGAAGGAACGGCAACAGCCGTTCCTCGCAAGCCTGGGCGGAGCAAATCCCGCCAGGCGCGTGACGAACGTTCGACCAGTTTCTACACCATCGAGACCTCACAAGGCGACCAACTCATGCAGAACAACGAAGAACGTCAGGCGTACATTGTTGGCGCGGGCATCGGGTCGCTGAGCGCCGCCGTGCTGCTCATCCGCGATGGCGGCTTTCGAGGCTGCAACATCCGCATCATCGAGGAACTGCATCTCACGGGCGGCGCTCTTGACGGATCGGGCGACCCAGTGAAGGGGTACGTTTCCCGTGGCGGACGGATGCTGACGGAGGAGACCTATGTATGTCTCTGGAACGTGCTGGACGGCGTGCCGACACTGCAAGACCCCGGCACATCCGTCAAGCAACAGGTCTGGGCGTTCAACGACGAATGGCGATCGAACGCGAAGGCACGTTTGATTGATCGCGAACGGCGCATCCTTGACGCCAGCGACCTGGGCTTCAGTCTGCAGGATCGGCTGGAGTTGATGCGATTGGTCGCTACGCCAGAGCGCCTGTTGCACACGGCGCGCATCGAAGATTGCTTCTCGCCTCACTTCTTCGAAACGAACTTCTGGGCGATGTGGCGCACCACTTTTGCGTTCCAGAACTGGCACAGCGCGGTCGAGCTCAAGCGCTACCTGCTTCGCTTCCTACAAGAGTTTCCGCGCATTCACACCCTGGCGGGTGTACGACGCACTCCGCTCAATCAGTACGACGCCGTCGTGCGTCCGATGGAGCAGTGGCTTCGCGAGCGCGGTGTGGTCTTCGAGCTGAACACCAAGGTGGTCGATGCCGACTTTGTTGAGCAGGGAGCGGAGCGTCGTGTCGAGGCATTGCACGCGATGCGGCATGGCGAGCCTGTCACCTATCGACTCGGCGCTGCCGACCTGGCGTTGATCACGATCGGGTCGATGACGGCTGATGCAACCTATGGCGACGATGACCACGCGCCCTCTCTAGTTCGAGACAAGCGCGATGGTGCGTGGACGTTGTGGGAGTCCATGGCCCGCAAGACACGCGGTCTCGGCCGCCCCAACGCCTTCTGCGGCAACGTCGATGAGACCAAGTGGGAGTCGTTCACGCTGACGATGCGCAGCCCCGCGCTCGTGCATCGCATCGAGGAGTTCACCGGCAACGCGCCGGGCACCGGCGGATTGATGACTTTCAAGGACTCCCGTTGGCTGATGTCCATCGTCGTGCCACATCAACCGCACTTCGCCGGCCAACCCGAGGACGTCTATACCCTCTGGGGCTACGGACTGTTCATCGACAACAAGGGCGACTATATCGACAAGAGCATGGCGCAGGCCACAGGCCGCGAGATTCTGCGCGAGCTGATGCACCACCTGCGTTTCGATGACATCCGAGAGGAGGTGCTCCGAACCACCACGACCATCCCCGTCATGATGCCGTACATCACCAGCGAGTTCGAGCGCCGCGAGGCATCGGATCGTCCCTTGGTGATCCCCGGTGGGGCAACCAACTTCGCACTCCTCGGGCAGTACGTCGAGATTCCGGAGGATGTGGTTTTCACCGTCGAATACTCGGTGCGCGGCGCGATGCACGCGGTCTATGGGTTGCTCGGACTGAACAACGAGATTCCTCCGATCTACCGCGGCATATCCGATCCGGTAGCAGCGTTGGCCGGCCTCAGGACGTTGGCGGGTTGAGGTCGGAGATAAGGTCGTCGATCGGAAACGCGGCATGAACCACAGCCCCGAAAGTGCTGACAGGCCATGGCGTCCCAGAGGCGTCGCCGTCTGCGGCCAACGTCTCGGCGACCGTGTTGGCGGCAAAGGCGCGTGCCGATGACGTTCGTGCCGACCACCGCTTCTTCTGGCGCCAGCGATCTCAAGACTGAGGATGCTGCGAGCGGCGCTGCCGTGGAAGAGGTGATCGCCCTGGTCCGATCATGGACCCGCGTGTGTCCGACGCCGGTTGGGTGGGACACGGAGCGCGTCGTCGATCACCATGGCCTGGATCGCATCCCCGGGTATCGGACGACACCGAACGTTGCGGCGATCGTCGCGGCAGGGGAGCTGCCCCACTTACCTTGGCATGTCGACGCCAGCGCCACTCATCTGGTGGCATCGGCCAGCGCGCAGCGCCTCGCGGCATTGATGGACGATCTGCGAAGCACGCCACTGATCGCCATCGGCGACGAGCAGCCAGCGCCCTTCACATCGCAGCTTCCGCTGCATACGAGCGACCGAGGCGCCAACTGATGAACCACTCCACAACACCTCAGCCATCCCCATCACCAGACACGCATGCCGCTGTGCTGCGGATTCTGCGCCGGTTGCTGGCTGGCATCGAGCGTCAGCCGGCGTTGCGCCTGGGCGATGTGCTCCTGCACGAGTTCGAGTCGCATCCGGAGTACACGCTGGTCATCCGCGACCCGGGCCTGCTGCGACGCCTCGTGCTGCGACCGGATCCGCTGCTGTTGGCGGAGGCCTACTTCCGCGGCACTATCGACATCGAAGGGGACCTGTACAGCGCGCTCGGGCTCAAGACCCACTTCGAGCAGTTTTCGCTCTCCTGGCGCGACAAGCTGGCCCTGCTGCGCGACGCTCTGATGCTGCGCGTGTCGGAACAGGAGGGGTTGAAGCCTTCGCGCGGCCTGGCTTCGCGGGTCGCCCGACGCTTCTCCCACCGCCATTCTCGCCAGACCGATCGGGCAGCGATTTCGTTCCACTACGATGTCTCCAACGCGTTCTATGGCCTCTGGCTCGATGCCGAGAGGGTCTACTCCTGCGCCTACTTCGAGAGCCCGGACGACACGCTGGACCAAGCACAGCGCAACAAGCTGGAGCACATCTGCCGCAAGCTTCGTCTGCGGCCCGGCGAACGTCTGCTCGACATCGGCTGCGGCTGGGGCGCGCTCGTGTGCTGGGCGGCACGAGAGCACGGCGTCCGAGCCCACGGCATCACCCTCAGCCAGCAGCAGCTCGAATACGCGCGTGAGCGCATCCGATCAGAAGGCTTGCAAGACCTTGTCACGGTTGAACTGTGCGACTACCGGGACCTCGATGGCACGGCCGTCTATGACAAGGTGTCCAGCGTCGGCATGTTCGAGCACGTGGGCCTCGCCAATCTGCCGGCCTATTACGCAGCGGTGCAGCGGGTCTTGCGGCCGGGCGGGCTCTTCCTCAACCATGGGATCACGCATGATGAAGAGGGCTGGAACAGAACTGTCTCGACCGAGTTCATCAACCGGTATGTATTCCCTGACGGCGAATTGGACTGCGTCAGCAACATCCAGCTCGGAATGGAGCGTGCCAGCTTCGAAATTCATGACGTCGAAGGCCTGCGGCCCCACTACGCGCTGACGTTGCGGCATTGGGTTCAGCGACTCGAAGCGAGCCGAGAGGATGCCTTGCGAGAGGTCGATGAGGTGACCTTCCGCATCTGGCGTCTGTACATGGCGGCTTGTGCACTAGAGTTCGAGGCGGGCGGCACAGGCATCTACCAGATCGTCGCATCCAAACGAGACGGCGGAAGCTGGCCCGTGCCCTTGACGCGCCGCGATCTCTACAGGAGGACCAACCATGAACGCCAGTGACGGTGCCGCGGGTGCGCGAGAGATGAGCCGGCCCGCTGGCCGGTGTATTGGCAGTCGTGCGCACTGCCCCCAAACTGGTCGCGCAGTTGGACGCCGCCAAGGTGCGCTATGGCAGTGTGCGCGAAAGCAAATGGCTAGGTGCCCTGCTCCGGCGCAGGTGTCCTTTGGCACATGGTGGCTGCTTATGGAAGTGGTCGAATTCCTCAAGAACCCGGACCGCTACAAGCGCTTGGGCGGCAAGATTCCCAAGGGGGTGCTAATAGTCGGCGGGCCGGACCGAACTGCTCGACGGGCGGGACGTGCTGCTGGGCGGGCGTGTAGCCGAGCAGCTGGTGTTCGAGGATGTCTCAACCGGCGCAGGGAACAACCTGCAGCTCGCCACTGACCTGAGACTTCACATGGTGACGCACTACGGCATGAGCGAGGCGTTCGAGCTGGCAACCTACGAGGCACGCCTCGCCCCGCTGTACCTCAACGGTCCGACGCTGCCCGAGCCTTGCACCTTCAGCGAACGCACAGCGGATGCCATCGGCGGCGAGGTGCGCCGTCTACTCGAGGAATCGCGTGAGCGCGTGACGCAAACGTTGAGAACGCACCGCGAAACGCTTGAGTCGTTGGCCACGCTGCTGCTGGAGAAGGAGGTGGTCGACCGAGCGATGCTGGATGGTTTGCTGGCGTCGGCCCCACCTGCAGGTCAGCTTCGCGTGGCCGCGGTGGCGCTGCCGCCGCAGGACGGTGCGCCGTGAGCCGCCGACAAGTTCATCGGGATGCCCGCCGACCCAGCGCCGTGGCGCCTCTGCGTCCGCAGGCGCCGCGCACCTCCATGTGGCTGGTCATGGCATGCGGCGTCTGGCTCGTCGGACTGGGCGCCTACTTCGTGTTTCTGCGGCCCGCGCTGCTGCCCGAGGACCCGCGCTTCATCGGTGTGACGTTGGAGCGGCTGCGCGAAGTGGCACCCGGTCTGGAGGCATGGCTACGGGTCGTGTTCACGGTGATGGGCGGCTTCATGGCCGGCGCGGGCGTGCTGACCGTCCACCTGGCGCGCACTGCCGTGCGCGACCGGCAAAGTGGTACTGGCTGGGCCGTCGCTCTCGCAGGGTTTGCGACGGTCGGGCTGATGAGTGCGATGAACTTCGTCCTCCAGTCGGACTTCCGCTGGGTGCTGTTGCTGCCTGCTCTGCTGTGGGCCGTTGCCGTGGTGCTGTACGCGAGGCAGGCCTGAGGCGCCCAGCGCCATGCCATTCGTTTCTGCGTTGGCGATCCGAGACGCCGGCGTTCCCAACCCCATCGACGCTCGTCATTCCGAGCCGGTTTCAAGGACCTTCAACATGAATCACAACCTTCCCTGGGTCGCCGAGCGCGTTCGACTGTTTCGCGAGTCCGATCCCAAGTTCGCGCGCTGGGCGCGCGGGCATGGCCCCATCGCCCACAACGACCTCACGCAACTGCGAGTCCACGATCTCGCACAGATGCTGGTGGCCGAAGGCAAGGCAAGCGACACAGCCGCGGTCTACCGCACGCTGTGGGCTGCAGACCGCCTGGCTGTGGCCAGTATGTGGCTCACGGTTCACATGACCTATGCCGATCGAGTCTATCCCGACGGTCGGGACATGGCGGCCGAGGACTTCAAGGAGACGCCTGAAGGCCACACCGGCGGTTCACTGAACATCGTGCCAGCCTATGTCGGCTACCTTGCCGCGAACGCACTGAGCGGTCTGACACGCGGCTGGCTGATGGGCCAAGGCCATTGCGTCGCGGGCGTCGATGCCTGCAACCTGCTGGTGGGCAACATGACGCCGCGCCACGCCGAGCGGTACGACCGCAGCGAGAACGGCCTTACACGCTTCGCTCGGGACTTCTACAGTTACGCGATCGACGCACAGGGGCATCCTGCCTCGCCGCTGGGCAGCCACGTCGGCCCGAACACTGCAGGCGGCATGTCCGAGGGGGGCTATCTCGGCTTTGCCGAACTGCAGTACGTGCACATGCCCTTGCCCGGCGAGCGGCTGGTGGTATTCCTCAGCGACGGCGCATTCGAGGAGCAGCGCGGCAGCGACTGGGCGCCGCGCTGGTGGCGTGCAGAGGACAGCGGATTCGTGGCTCCGTTCATGATCCTCAATGGTCGCCGCATCGAACAGCGCAGCACCATGCAGCAGCAGGGCGGCCGAGAATGGTTCCACCAGCATCTGCGGCTGAATGGCTTTGACCCGATGGAGATCGACGGTACCGACCCCGCCGCATTTGCCTGGGCCGTCCACGCGATGGAGGAACGGCTGGCGGCCTGCGCGAAGGGGGTTTCGCATGGTACCTTCCAGTACCCGGTACCGCTTCACTACACCATCGCCGAAGCGCCCAAAGGATTCGGCTTCCCCGGTGCCGGAACCAACGCCGCGCACAACCTGCCGCTGGCGGGCAATCCCCGTGTCGACCTCACTGCCCGGCAACAGTTCAACGAGGGCGCGCGCGCTTTGTTCGTGCCGCCGGTCGAACTCGACGAAGCGGTGGGCCTGCTCTGCCGGCATGAGGTGCAGCGTCGTCCCCTTGAGCGGGACCATCCCCTAGCACATCGCCAGGTCGCAGCGCCGAGGCTCCCGGAGCCGCAATGGCACGCCGCGGACCACGGCAATGTCTCGCCGATGGATGCGCTCGACGGAACCTTCGCGGCCATCATCCAGGCCAATCCCCAACTGCGTCCGCGGGTCGGCAATCCGGACGAGCTACGCAGCAACCGCATGGGCCAGACCTTGGACCTGCTCAAGCACCGCGTCTTCACGCCCGAACCGGGATTGGCTGAAGCCGTCGATGGCGCCGTGATCACGGCCCTCAACGAAGAGGCGGTGGTTAGCGCGGCGCTGGGCAACAAGGGCGGTATCAACCTCGTTGTTTCTTACGAGGCATTTGCCGTCAAGATGCTGGGCGCGCTGCGACAGGAAATCCTGTTCGCTCGCCACCAGGCGGAGGCCGGCATGCCTCCAGGCTGGCTGTCGGTGGTGACGGTGGCGACATCCCACACCTGGGAGAACGGCAAGAACGAGCAGTCCCATCAGGATCCGACACTGGCCGAAGCGATGTTGGGCGAGATGTCCGACACCGCACGTGTGTTGTTCCCGGTCGATGCAAACAGTGCCATCGCGGCGCTGCGAGCTGCCTACGCTTCGCATGGCCAGTTCTGGACACTGGTCGTTCCCAAACGGCCCGTCGCCAGCCAACTGAGCGGCGAGCAGGCCCAGCGTCTGGCCGATGAGGGTGCATGCGTGGTGAAGCCCTGCGACGCACCCGATGTGTTGCTAGTCGCCATTGGTGCGTACCAGCTACAGCAGGCGCTGCTTGCGGCGCGGCGCCTGGACAATGCCGGGCATCGGACGGCAGTCACCTGCGTCATCGAGCCGGGCCGCTTCCGGCTACCACGCGACGAGCGCGAGCGGGCTTTCGTGGCGGGCGACGCGGCATTGCGCTCGCTGTTCCCGGACACCGCTGCGATGCGCGTCATCGTCTCGCACATGCGGCCGGAGCCGACGCTGGGCCTGTTGCGCCGCATCGATACCGGGCCTCGGCAGACCCGCGCACTGGGCTATCAGGCGCGCGGTGGGACGCTTGACGTTGCCGGCATGCTGTTCGCGAACCGCTG
The DNA here is from genome assembly GCF_000319775.1 of Cupriavidus sp. HMR-1. Lineage (NCBI taxonomy): Bacteria > Pseudomonadati > Pseudomonadota > Betaproteobacteria > Burkholderiales > Burkholderiaceae > Cupriavidus > Cupriavidus sp. HMR-1. Next base: position 7,159 of record NZ_ANKP01000160.1, on the reverse strand, counting down.
CACATGGGCGCACGTCGCGGCCGAGGCCGCGCAGGCGCTTGGCGTGGATCCGGCGCGCGTATTGACCGCCGAGGAGTTGGCCACCGTGGGGGGGCATGGCGATCCGCGCGTGGTGATGATCCCGGCCTGAATCGCCCTGTTCGGCCCAAAGGGTCTTCTCGATGCGCGAAAGCGGCCTTCGCCTCAATGTCCAGCACCGCAACGCGTTATCGAACGATATGGGGGCGCTGGCCGGACTGATATTCAACATCGGCTCGGGCCGGTACGCGGAGCCGCCGCGCGGTGATGATGCGGCGGCCGTCCAGGGCTGGGAGGCCGATCTCGAAAAGGTGCGCGAGGAATCGACGGCCGCCCACAAGCGCTGGGCAGCGGAACGCGAGAGCGACGCGACCCACACGGAAATCCAGGGATGGCTGCGCGACCTGGGTAAGTCGCTCGGCGACGGTGTCTGGATTGCGTCCAACGATCAGGGGCGCAGTTATCGGGGAGGACGCCTCGGCGACGGCTGCCTGATACAGCTTCCCGCGTAGGCCCGGTCCGGTCTGGACTCTGTTCGCCTGATCGACGTCATTCGGGTGGAGGCCGACGGCTCGAAGATCGCCGCTGCCTTCGAGGTCAAGCACTCGACCTCGATCTATTCCGGCATCGTGCGCATGCTCGACCTGGCCTTGTGGACGGAGCTGGGAGCGGGTGTATTGATGTTCCTGGTGGCGCCGGACGCGCGCCGCGAGGATGTCCTCAGCCAGTTGCGTCGGCCAGCATTTGCGCGGGTGGCGGAGCTGGGAACCCGCTACCTCCCCTGCACCGAGCTTGGCGCGCATCGCGATGCAATCGGAAGGTTCGGCTCGGGCCTGAAACCGTTGAACGAGATCTCGCATCTGCTGTGATGGGCGATCGTCGAGGCACGATCGGCACCAGCGGTTGCGCGTACCGTCCACGCGTCGATCGAGCCTAGTCGCAATCGCGGATGAAGTCGTGCCGTAAGCCGAGCGCGGCGTCGGTTCGGACGATCGACGCTGACGGATCGGACTCGACGCCGCTTAGCGCGCGGATCGCGTCGATGGTTTCGGGAATCACGATCGCCTGGTTGAAGACCTGGTAGGTGTAGTAGGCCTGGTCTCCATCGACTGCAAGGCCGTCCTCCCACAGGGCGACTTCCCACATGTCGCCGCGAGGGCGGCCAAGATCAGCCATCAGTTCCACCGTGCTGTTGAGTGCCACGAGGCCATCCGAGGAACGCACGAACGCGATCCGTGGCGCTGCGCGAAAGGCGGCCAGCACCTCGTCGCGCGTTGCCGGCCTCGTCAGTTCGACCCACCAGGTGTGCAGGTGGCTGCTGTTGTGCGCAGCCTTGACCGCGATCGTCACCACATCCAGGTCCGGGATCACGGTGCGCGCGTCCGGTCCCTGGTGGCTGGGGATCGTCTTCTCAGGCACAAGCGTGTTGATGATGCCCTCGGAATGCGCCTCCCAGGGGTCGGATGCCCGCCGGATCAACGTCCCGCGCGCACGCTTTAGCAGGCCGGCCATCCTCAGCGCACCCAGCGTGCGCACGATCGAGGTGGTGTTGCACGAGACCACGCGGGTGGAAGTTCGGCCGATGGCCGACGCATAGTTCGCCTGAGCAACGAACGAGTGCGCCGTCAGCGCATGGGACTCGCCGCCATGGAAGACGGACTTCACGCTCGCGGCGTCGTACAGCGCCTTGTTGACCGCAGCGACTTTCTTGGGCGTGCAGTCGACCACGACGTCGGCCTTCGCGAGCAGCTCGGCCAGATTGCCCGCCACCGGGATGCCGGCAGAGCGCATCGCTTCTTCGGCGTCGGGGGTTGCAGCGTGAATCGCGAAGCCGCGCCGCGCGGCGACCTGCAGGCGATAGTCATGCACTACGTCGGCGATGCCGGCAAGCGCCATGTCCTCCTGCAGAGCGACCGCGTCTGCCACCCGCTTGCCGATGACGCCGTAACCGTTCACCGCCACTCGGACTTTGTTCATTCCCTGCTCCTGTCATGAAGGGACGCGTCAGCCGCAGCTGCGCGCAATGGAAAACGTGAACCGGATCGCCAGCGCATAGCCCAGCAGCGCGAGCACCGGCATGTCGCCCCAGCGCGGGCCTACGCCGTGCTGCATCAGCAAGCTCGACGCGATGTATAGGCCCAGTGTCACAAGCGCAAGCGCGATGCGGCGGCCGAGGCGGTCGAGGCCGCTCAGCATCTTGGCGTCGGGCTTGATCGACAGTTGCAGCAGCTCGCGCTGTCGCAAGACACTGTGCAAGCGCCGCGCCAGCAGCGTGGGCAGGACGCTGGCCGCGCTCCCCAGCTCGTAGGGCAGACGCTGCGACGCAGCAGATTTGCGCTCATCGAAGATGCCGGTCGCGGTGTGGCGCGAGATCGCCTCGATGATGGAGAAGTCCGGTGCCAGCAGGCGCACCGTCCCTTCGAGCAGCAGCAGGGTGCGGGTGAGCACCAGCAGATCTCTGGGAAGTCGGACATCCTGGGTTCGGCCGGCCGCCACGAGCTGCGAGAGCGCATCGGAGAGCGACCAGTCCTTCAGCGGACGCTCGGCGCAGTCCGCGACCAGGGTGCGCACAACGGGCACGAACACGGCCCGATCCGTGCCCTCGCCGACCAGACCCAGATCCAGCCAGGCGTCGACCACCCAGTCGGCATCCTGCTCGACGAAGGCCAGCGCGAAAGCCACCAGCGCGCGCCGCATGCTGCGGGTGACGCGGCCCACGATGCCGAAATCGTGGAGACAGATGCGGCCGTCGTCCATCACGAAGACGTTGCCGGGGTGTGGATCGCCGTGGAAGAAGCCATCGCGGAAGACCTGCGCGACGTAGCTGTCCACGAGCTTGCCCGCAGCGGCCACGGCCATGGCGGTAGGCAGGCCGTGCAGGTCGGCTCCGTGGCTGAACTGCTGGACCATGACGGTCGACGTGCACAGCCCGTTCACCACGTCGGGGATCACGATGTCGGGAGAGCCCCGCCACGCGTCAGCGAACCGTCGCACGGAACCCGCCTCCCGGGACAAGTCCATTTCGTAGCGAAAGTTGGCCGCTACCTCATCCACGATGGCCGCCAGACCCCAGCGCCGCAGCGAGGGAACGAACCACTGTATGACCAGAACAAGCCGGCGCAGGATTCGCATGTCGGTCTCGGCTTGCTCGGCTGCTCCAGGACGGCGGATCTTCACCACGACCTCCGTCCCGTCGAGCAGCGCTGCGCGATGGATCTGTGCGATCGACGCTGCGGCCAGCGCCTCCATGTCAAAGTGCGCGAAGACCTGCTGCCAGGGGCGGCCCAGCGCCGACTCAACCTCCTGGACGGCCTGTTCCGAAGGAAACGGCGCCACATGCGCCTGCAGGCTGGCCAGGGCCTGCTGCGCATCGGATGGCAGAATGTCCGCCCGCAGGCTGAGGTGCTGGCCCAGCTTCACGAAGGTCGTCCCCAATCGCTGCAGCACTTCGGCGAAGCGGTCGGCCGCCCGGTGCGTGTCACAGCGCATGAGTCCCCGATGCCAGGCCACCCACAGCAGGAAGCCGGTCAGCGCCAGCGCGATCTGCACCACCCGGCGCAGGGCCGAGCGTTGCAGTGGACGGCCCGGCGGGCTGGCGGCAGGAAAGGGGTGGTCAGGGCGCATGACGGTCAGTCCACCCGGTTGCGCGGCTGGCCGGAATGCCAGGCTGCAATGTTCGCAACGGTCTCGTCGAGGATGCGCGTGATCGCCTCCCTGGTGTTGAAACCGATGTGGGGCGTCAAGAGCACGTGCGGATGGGCTAGCAGTGGGCCGGATGCCGTCCAGCCGGTATCGCAACCGAGCCCGCCGCAGCCCGTGGGCACTTCGGGAGACAGCGCACCTTCCTGCTCCAGCACGTCCAGTCCGGCAGCCACGACGATGCCCTCGTCCAGCGCGCGCAGCAATGCAGCCTCGTCGATGAGCGCTCCCCGTGCCGTGTTGATCAGCACCACGCCCGGCTTCATGCGCGCGAAGGCCTGAGCGTCGAGCAGGTGGTGGGTACCCTCGGTGGCCGGAACATGGAGGCTCAGGATGTCGCTGCTTTGCAGAAGCTGCTCCCATGTCACGAGCAAGACGCCGTCGGGGTGCTCTGCCGACGCGGCGAAGGCGGGGTCGTAGGCGAGAACGTCCATGCCGAACCCAAGGGCGATGCGCGCCGCGTGGCGCCCGATACGGCCCAGGCCGACGATGCCCAGCGTCTTGCCTTCCAGCTCGAAGCCGGTGAGCCCGCGGTAGGCGAACGAGCCCTGGCGCGCCCGCTCGTGTGCCTGCGTCAGGTGGCGGGTCACGCCGAGCAGCAGGGCAAAGACATGTTCGGCGACACTGGCAGACCCGTAGTCTGGCACGTGGCAGACGGCAATGCCGCGTCGGCGGCATGCGTCCAGGTCGATGTGGTCGATCCCCGCGGAGCGCGTCGCGACGAGGCGCAAGCGCGGCAGCAGGCGGAGCAGCGATTCGTCCACCCGCGTGCGCACGAACACGCACAGGACCTCGATAGCCTCATGCTCGGTGTCGGAGCCCGCAAGGTGTTCGCTCTCGACGAAGTGCGCGCGCCAGCGGGTCGGCAGCCGTTGCTGCAGCGCTGCCTGGTCCGCTGGCGCGATGTCGGAGAACAGGACAGCGAGACGGTGGTCCTCGGTCATGGCGCATCCTTGCAAGGACAGGATGCCGAAGACAGTGACGAAGCGCCGTGCCTCAGCAACCTGCGTAAATCCTGCTCGCCTGAGAACCGATGGCAAGTGACCGGCGACCGCGTCACGGGTGGTCTCGAAGCCTTCGAGCAATTGAGCCGCGAAGAACGCGGTGTGGCTGATTGGTCCGCGCGAGCGACCCCAGTGCGCGACGTACAGTTGGCCGCCGACGCGCGGCACGCGATCTGCCGCGCCGTCGTCGGTTTGTCCGCGGGCGCCAAGTGATGGAAGAAGAGGCTCGACAGAACCCTATCGAACGAACCATCGCGGTAAGGCAGGTCCGTCGATGAGCCTTGGTCGAACCAGAGCGGTGCCGTCGCCCCCGCCGCCTTCCGGCGGGCGAGCGCCAGGATGGCGGGATCGGCATCCAACCCCGTGACACGGGCCTGCGGGCACGCGGAGGACGCAAGCAGGACGAGCGTTCCCGTTCCGCAACCGATGTCCAGTACGTCGTGGCCAGGCTGGATCGCCACCTGCGCCACGAGGGCCGGCTTGAACGCTTGCTCGCGCGTGCTCAGCGCCACCACCCCATCATACAGGGGGGGGAGCACGTGGTAGGCGAGTGCGGGCTTGAAGCCGGCCGAACGATCCGTCATGGCACGGCGAGCCTCGCTTGAGGTTCACGGACCTGCCACAGCACGATGATGCTGAGGACGGCTGCGAAGAAGCACCACACCGAGATGAACCAGGTCGCATAGAAGACGTAGGCTGCAACCGCAGAAACGAAGGCGGCAATCCCGAAAGCCGCCACGCGCCGGTGGCTGGAGACCATCAGACTTGCGCAGGTGCCGATCAGGTACAAGGCCATCGTGGTCAGAACGTAGAAGTGTGGGGAGTCGTAGAAGATGTGCTGACCGACCACTCGTGCGGTGATGGGGAGTCGCGCCAGCATCACTAAAAGGTACACCCCGGCCAGGGCGCCCGCGAGTGCAATGCCCGCGAGGACCCGGCGGCGCCACGGTACGGTCTCCAGCGCCAGAGCCGCCAGCGGCACATAGATCGGCCACAGGACGTGCGAGAAGAACGAGTAGAGATGCGTCAGCCCCACATTCAGCAGAGGCGCGCGGTCGGGGAACGTCAGCCACAGCATGCCTTCGAGCAGCTGCTGAATCCCGAAGAGCAGCGGGATGGCGGCGTAAGGCAGCTCGCGCCGCGCGCGGGCCCGGCGCACGGTGACGGTCCCTATACCCAGCAGTCCCGCGGCAGCCGTGAAACTGGCTAGTGCAGAAAAGCACATCGCTGTCATCTCCTCTCGAATGTGGGTGCCAGGGCGTTCATGGCTGCGGCCGGCCTGTCGGGTCCTAGTAAAGATGTTCCCGGTGCGGCTCGACGCTTTGAACCCGGACCGAGCGCTTGGGTGCCGCTCATGTCGCACTGGCCTCGACCAAGTCCTGGACCGCGGCAGCCAGCGGTGCCACCACGCTGATGCCGTTGGAGGCATGGGGAACGGTGTCGCAGGTCAGCACCCGCTGAGGGCCTGCTGCGAGGAGCGCCTCATAGGCGTCGGCGGCAAAGAGCGCATGCACACCGATGCACACCGGGGGCGGCAATCCGACGCGGCGCACGCTGGCGATGGCCTGGATCATCGTGCGTGCGCTGGACACGATGTCGTCGATGAGCACGGGCTGGCGACCGGCCAGGGCCGAAGTGCTGGGCAGGCTGACCTCCACGTCCTTGTCGCCCCGGCGAATCTTCTGCAGCACGGTGAACGGTGCACCGGCCCCCCGTGCGACTTCCTGGACCCATTGTTCGCTTTCCGCGTCGGGGCCGATCAGCACCGGCTTGTCCACGTTCGCCGCGACCCAGGCGGCGATGGCGGGCGCGGACTGCACGACGCGCGTGGGCACCCGGTAGATCTCGCCAAGCGAGTGGTAGCGGTGCAGATGGGGGTCGACGGTGACGACGCCATCGAACACCGTCGACACCAGCGCGGCAAACGTGCGAGACGTGATGGCTTCGCCCGTGTTGAAGCGCCGGTCCTGGCGCAGGTACGCCAGGTAGGGTGCCGCCAACAGTACACGCGTGGCACCGAGGTCGCGCGCGGCGTCCGCCGCGAACAGCAGGGGCAGTGCCTTGACGTCGGGCTGTGCCAGGCTGGCCACGATCACGACGGTGCGGCCCGTCACGTCGGCGTCCAGCCGCACCAGCGACTCGCCGTCCGGAAACCGGTGCAGCTGCAGCGCGGCCCGTTCCGCGCGCAACGCTCGGACCAGGCCTTCAGCGAAGGCTTCGTCACCTGGCAGGTGAAAAACGAGTGGTTTCATGTGTTTTCCGAAATCTGGAAGATCGCTGGGCGCGACCGGACAAACTCCAGTGCATAGGCCAGTTCGCCCGGCGCCTGGGCATGCAGCGTGAACAGCGGCTGTCCGGCTTCGACGCGATCGCCCAGACGCGCGTGCACATCGATGCCGGCGGCCGGGGCGGTCGGCGCACCGGCAAGCTTGGCCGCA
>NZ_ANKP01000159.1:0-5922 GCF_000319775.1 Cupriavidus sp. HMR-1 | reverse complement strand
CTTTCTTGTTAATTCAAGAGAGTATTTGCCTCCCAACTGGGAGGCCTTTTTTTTGTGCGCCCAGCATGGGCGCACTCCTGGTGTGCCCGACATGGGCGCATACCTGCGGGTGCAAGTCCCGCCGAAAGTTGGTCACGACGAACGAAGTGAAACGCAACTGCATGAGGGCGACTGAATGTGGGGAGGAAGCGTGGAACGTAAATCATGAGCCGATGAACAAGAACTGTCATATAAGGCGACGCCAAGCAGGGCGAGCGGGCCAGGAACCGCGAAACCCTCGTGACCAAGGCGAGGCGGCGTAGATGCGGCGGCTGTGTGGTGAAGGTATGTGTCTCTTACTCGGGGAGATCTCGCCTCGATCCTGAAAGGGTAACGGCGTCCGAGCCGGAGCGAGAAGTCAGCAGAGGTCGAGGTAGTTGGGGGTAGCGCCGGGAAGGCTCGATTCCGCCGACGAAGGACCGAACGAGAGGGAGTGTTCGAAGCCGTGTCGATGCAACAGGCATTGCGTCAGAAGCCCGCGCGAGCGGGGCGGGAGGGGGTAGCGGACGGTGAAGCCGGCCGGGAACTCGCTCGTGACGAAGCCTGTGGCCCGCGACGCGAATCGGAGGACACAGGGTCGGCGCTGCTGGCAGCAGCGCTGACGCGAGAGAACCTGAAGCAGGCGTTCAGGCGGGTCAGACGCAACAAAGGTGCCGCTGGCGTGGATGGTCTGGATATTGATCAGACCGCTCGCTATCTGGTGTCGGCGTGGCCGGAGATTCGCCAGCAACTGCTCAAGGGGACGTACCGGCCCAGTCCGGTACGGCGGGTAACGATTCCGAAGCCGGACGGAGGCGAGCGCGAGCTTGGTATCGCGACGGTGACGGATCGGTTGATCCAGCAGGCGCTGCTGCAGGTGCTGCAGCCGATTCTGGACCCTACCTTCAGCGAGCATAGCTACGGCTTCCGTCCCGGCAGGCGGGCGCACGACGCGGTATTGGCCGCGCAGTCGTATGTGCAGTCGGGTCGGCGAGTGGTGGTAGACGTGGATTTGGAAAAGTTCTTCGACCGGGTCAACCACGACATTTTGATCGACCGTCTACAGAAGCGCATCGATGATGCCGGAGTGATCCGGTTGGTTCGGTCGTATCTGAACGCGGGAATCATGGATGGCGGGGTGGTCATGGATCGGGACGAGGGCACGCCGCAAGGCGGGCCGTTAACGCCACCAACAATAGAGCAAACTGCCGGGCAAGATTGGGTCTGCGCATTTCGAGGGAGTGTCTGGCGCCCTGGTCCAGAAGCTGTGCTGACGTCCATGTGGACCTTGTCCTTGAGACGGTCGCTCCCGCTGACAGGCAGGTGCAGCGATGACCCGAAGACGTAAGAAGTGGAGCGTGCGTCTGGCCTTCGAGCCAAACCGCTATGCCCAAGAACAGTTACAAAAGGCCTACGAGCAGATCAATCCGATCGAAGCACGCGCGACGGCGCAGCCGTCCGCTACGCGGCCTGCAGAGTCCAGGCAAGCGACCATCAAGCGAGGTAGACGATGAGCAAAGCTGCGATGGTTGCGCTCTACGCGCGGGTATCCTCCGAACAGCAAAACAAACGCGGCACCATTGAAAGCCAGATCGCAGCACTGAAGGATCGTATTGCAGCTGACGGCGCGCAGATCGTCGACGACATGTGTTTCGTCGATGCTGGCGTGAGCGGCGCGACGCTGATCAGGCCACAGCTGGAGCGACTCAGGGACTGTGCGGCACTCGGTGCGATCGATCAGCTTTACATCCTGTCACCGGACCGGCTGGCGCGTAAATATGCGCATCAGGCGCTGCTGATGGAAGAGTTCTCGGCCTGCGGCGTCCAGGTGGTATTCCTCAATCACGCGATCGGTACGACGCCGGAAGAGTCGCTGCTATTGCAGATGCAGGGCATGATCGCAGAATACGAACGAGCGAAGATCTCCGAGCGTCACCGCCGTGGCAAGCTTCACGGCGCAAAACGCGGCAGTGTCAATGTCCTGTCCGGGGCGCCCTACGGCTACCGCTACATTCGCCGGCAACTCGACGGAACGCCGGCCCGGTACGTTATCGAGTTGCCCCAGGCTGCTACGGTCCGTGCGATCTTCCAGTGGGTCGGGATGGAGCGCCTGAGCATAGGGGACGTGGTACGCCGCCTTGCCGAGTCGGGTACTGTGACGGCGTCGGGGAAGCCGTACTGGGACCGCAGTGTGGTGTGGGGCATCTTGCGCAATCCTGCGTACATGGGGCGAGCCGCGTTTGGCAAGACGCAGTCACGCGACCATCTGCAGGTCCGCGTGCGTGCACAGCGTCACAGTGCCGACGTACCCAGAAAGCCGCATTCGACAACACGCACCGAACCGCAGGACTGGATCGAGATCCCAGTACCGGCCATCGTCAGCGAGGCGCTGTTCCAGGCGGCTCAGGAACAGCTTGCCGAGAACCGCAAGCTGGCGCGCCAGAGGCGCGAGAGTGCCCCGCTACGCCTGCTGCAAGGGTTGACGGTATGCGGCCAGTGCCATTACGCCTATTACGGAAAGAAGGTGAGCAAGGCAGCGGCGAAGGGGCATCAACAGGACTACGCCTATTACCGCTGTGTTGGGACCGATGCCTACCGTTTCGGCGGCCACCGCATCTGTGACAATCTGCAGGTACGAACAGACAGACTCGATGAGCTGGTATGGCATCAGGTTGTGGAATTGCTCAAGCATCCAGAACGCTTGAAGAGCGAATATGAGCGTCGACTGGATATGATGGAGCGCAGCGAGAAGAGTGCCTTCGACACGAGCAACTTAGAAAAGCAGCGGCTGCAGTTGGAAAAGGGCAAGTCCCGGCTGATCGACAGCTATGCGGACGGTATCCTCGATAAGTCAGACTTCGACCCGAAGATGCAGCAATTGAAGAATCGGCTTGAGCAGATTGAGCAGCAGATTCTTGAGTCCAGGCAGCAAGGCGCGGTGCAAAGCGAGCTGTTTCTAGTTATTAATCGGCTCGAGGAATTTGCAGGCGCCGTCACCGAAAGACTGGACACGATTGATCTTGAGACGAAGCGCAGGATCGTTTTGGGTCTGGTCAAGCGTGTCGAAATCCACAAGGATGAAATCGTTGTTGTGTTCAGGGTTGACCCACAGCCTGGGGCTCCCGACAGCGAAAATTCGAATGATTCAGACGACGGAGTGAAAAGTATGCAACGTTGTACGCGGCGTATTGTCGCCGCTGCTGGCCAACGTCCTGCTCGACGAAGTAGACCGGGAATTGGAGCGGCGGGATCACTGCTTCGCGCGCTACGCCGATGATTGCAACGTGTACGTGTGCAGTCGCCAGGCGGGCGAGCGGGTGATGGCGTTGCTGCGCCGGACTACTCCATGCGCAGGTTTGGTGTTCGCGCGTCGCAGGACATCCGTCAGAACGATCCGTAATCCACCAACTGTGTAGCCGCAGTTTCTCTGTGGACTCCAGAATAATGGGCTCTCAGGATTCGTTGGGGTACCGGCTTGGTCGCGCATGACAAGATAGTGCTCGAGCACGGTCATGACTCCAGGGGCCAGAGGCAAGCGACGTTTCTTATAAAACTTCGTCTCCCGAATCTCGATAGTCTGCTCACGTAGATCGACATCGCCGAGCACCAGACGCGCGATCTCACCTCCCCGAAGACCGGCACAGTACGCCAGCACGAGCATTGTGAAGAGCGTAACAGGACGCCACGGTGCCTTCGGCGAGGGATACGACAGCGCCGTCTGCAGAATGCGCTGTATCTCGTCGTCCGTGTAGAGATAGGGAGTTCGCTGCTGTTGCCGAGCCGCACGAGCAACCCCATCGCCGATGGGCAGAATCGGCACTCGCGGGTCAATCCGGTGCATCGCTTTAGACACGATGCGGCCGGCTCTCCGAGCCACGTAAAGCTGGTACGGCGACGGCTCCTCTTGACTCCAATGCTCAACGAGCTCGGCCAGCGGAAGCCCGCCCAGCTCAGGATGGCATTGCAAGAAGCGATCGAAGCGCAGGAGCGTCTCCTCTTCGGTGCGATAGCGATAGCCGAGGACGTGCATGTGCGCGATATACCCTTCCATCACTGGCCCAAGGAAACTTCCGAAGCAAGGGAGCCGCCGCGGTTTCTGAAGCGCAGCCTCGCTATCCTCACTGACGAGGGCTCGAACAATCGGTGCGGTGTGCGGACCGTACTGCCGATGTAATTCGGCGAATGGATTTGACGCGATGAGTTCCTGATCGTGCAGCCATTGAATATATCGCTCGATCAGGAGGGTTCGGTGATAGAGGATGTGTGCCTGCCACTTGAGACTGTGTTCCTTCAGCCATTGCTGCACGATTGATACATCCGGTGAAGTAATCGCGCCGCAGTTCGTGAGAAAGCTGTTGAAGTTGCAGAGGAGGTTCGCATAGTTTTTGTGCGTGGCAGGATGGCGAAAACCTTGCGCCCGCAAAAATTGCTCGACGGATGCTGCATCGATGGACGGGGAGTGAGTCATGGCAGAATTCCTCTTGGCAGATCAAGTCCGATGGTTCGCAGATCCTCGGTCGCGAGCTTCAGATATTCTGCGGTCGCGGCAGCAGACGTGTGACCCAAAACATCGCCGATGATCTTGAGCGGTACTCCAGACCGGAGCAGGCTCACGGCGCGTGCGTGGCGGAAGGCGTGAGGACCTTTCCTTCCTTGCGGCGTGACTCCAGCCGCCCTCAGACGAGCGCTCGTGACGCAGTTGAGGATCGATCCGTCCTTGAACGGGCGGTGCGGAGCCTGGATGCGCAGGAATAGCTCCCGATGAATGCTTGACGGGCGTGCCTTCTCTACGTATCGGAGCACGGCTTCACCTGGTTCGCGTAGCAATGGAAGCTCGGAGTAGGTTCCTGTCTTTGAGTGGCGCACGCGGAGAATGTCCCGCCTCCAGTCAATGTCGTCCAGGCGCAAATTTACGACTTCTGCAGCACGTAATCCGTAGGTCGACAACAGGATCAAGATGGCGTAGTCGCGCAGACCAACTGACGAGAGATCCTTCCGAGTCACCTCCAGAACGCGCTGCACTTCCTCTGTCCGAAGGGCGACCGGAATACCTTCGTGCTCATAGATGTGCGGTCCAATCACGGTGCTCGCGAGGTCGACGGCAGTGCAACCCGTGCGCCATAGGTGGCGAAGAAAATCGCGGAGGCAGACGGTTCGATCTTCGATGGAACTGCGCCGCAATCCGTCACAGCATTGCTTCAAGTACGCGTCAAGATCGCAAACACTCAGATCCGCAAGACCCTGCTGGTCTGCTCGCTGCCCGAGTGAAGTCAGGAATTGCAGCGCACGCTTGGTGCGCTTGGCTCGTGTCAGTGGGTGCAGTCCACGCAGGTCGCGCAACCACGCATCGTAGTCCTTGACGATGTCGCGATGAAAGACTTCGAGCGCGGTGCACGGTGGATCCGGAACTGGCCATGTTCCATGCACAAGACGCAGCATCATATTGATGGCACCGGTGTATCGATGTCGCCATCTCTGAAACGGAGGCAACTTGCTGTACCGTTTCCGCGAGAGCCGATATTGCCCGCGCAAGAACCGCGTCACGTGCCCCGAGCGAACGGCTTCGATCGACAGTCCATTACGGTCGCAGTAATCCAGTAACTGACGTACGCGGGCCGGATACCACCGTTGGATCCGTAGGGAATATCCTTCGGCCCTCAGATGAGCCTGCAGATTCTCGATCAAAAGCTCATCAGTTGATAGCGAAGCGGACATGGGAACCTCCTCGGACAAGACGAAGTATGAGGATGCCACGTGCCCATAATGGAAAGCAGAATCGCAAAAAAATGCGAACTGTCCTGGGACTCGGCAGTGTCCTTCCGATTACGGGATTCTTCGTATTAGGCGAGTAATCGAAAGCTTGCGATTACTCGCCTGCTAGGAATTCCAGTCGGTCGAATTGCT
>NZ_ANKP01000158.1:0-3173 GCF_000319775.1 Cupriavidus sp. HMR-1 | reverse complement strand
CTGCCGCACCAGCGCCTCGTCGATCGTGCGCGTGGCGGCGCGCCGCTGCCGCCATTGCTGCAGCAGCGGCCACGCCAGCAGGATCATCGCCACCGCGCCGACAAGCAGGCTGATCGAGATCAGTGTGAACACGTCCATGGCGGGCCTCTAGATCGACCGGGCGAGCCGGTAGAGCAGGAACGCGCCTGCCACCTCGAGCCCGGCCGCCGTCAGCAGCATCGCCTTGCCGCCCGGGTCACGCCACATCAGCAGGATGTAGCCCGCGTTGAAAACGAACATGCCGCCACCCACGATTAGCGGCAGCAGGCCCAGCACCCACGCCGACATACGTGTCTCCGCCGAGAGCGCCATCAACTCGCGTTGCGCCTCTTCACGATCGCGCATGAAGGTGGCGGTGCGTTCCATCACCACGTCGGCGCGGCCGCCATAGCGCTGCGAGAGCCGCAGCACCGACGACACGATCACGAGTTCGTCGAGGTCGTAGGCCCGGCCCATCTGCAGCACGGCCTGATCGAGCTCCTTGCCCGCGCGCTGCAAGTGAATCACCTGCACCAGGCACTGACGCAGCGGCGGTTCGGTGTTGGCCACCGAATTCTGGAAAGCGGCTGGCACGCTGCTGCCGATGGTCATCAGCCGCACCACGCCATCGAGGAATCCGGGCAACTGGCGCAGCATCTTTTCCTTGATCCTGCGGATACGCAGCCAGACGAAGAAGCACAGCAGCATCAGTACCATGACCAGCATGGCCCCCGCGCCGATGCCACCACCCACGATGGCGCCACCGAGCACGGCCAGCGCCATCGGGACGCTCACGACCAGATACGTGCGGCGCGTGGGCTTCAGGTCCGCCCGCCGCATCAGGTCGTCCCAGCGTCGGCCCAGATCACGCGCGGCCGATTGCGGCGTCGGGTCGCTGACCGTTGCGTAGCGCGCGCGTACCTGCTCCGTCTGCGCGGTCAGGTGCGCGCGGGCGTCCTCGGCGCGCGACCGGCTTCGTGCGGCGGCGAGCATCAGCAGGCCCAGCCCGACCATGATCATGGCGAGCGCGGCAATGAAGAGGCTGGCGCTAGAGATCAAAGCGGTCATCCAGCGCGAAGTTGGCCGGCCGCATCCGCGCCAGCTTGGGCGAATGCGGCAGGATGCCAAGCGACTGCCAGCGGTCGCTTTCGGTGCCATCCGGGTTCTGCACCGGCTCGTGCCGGTAAAGCTCCTGCGTGGAAATGATGTTGTCGCCCAGCCCGGTCACTTCCGTGATCGACAGGATGCGGCGCCGGCCATTCGACAGACGGCCGATCTGCACGATGAAGTCGATCGCATTGGCGATCTGGCGGCGCAGGCTGACTTCGCTGCCCTGGAAGCCTGCGAACCCGGCCAGCATTTCCAGCCGGTACAGGCATTCGCGCGGGCTGCTGGCGTGGATCGTGCCCATCGAGCCGTCGTGGCCCGTGCTCATCGCCTGCAGCATTTCCAGCACCTCCCCGCCGCGCACTTCGCCTACGATGATGCGGTCCGGACGCATCCGCAGGCTGTTGCGCAGCAGGTCGCGGATCGTCACGGTGCCGGTACCTTCGAATCCGCCGGGGCGACTCTCGAGCCGGACCACGTGCGGGTGATTGAGCGCCAGTTCGGCCGTGTCCTCGATCGTGATCACGCGTTCGGTGGACGGGATGAACGTGGCCAGCGCGTTGAGCAGCGACGTCTTGCCTGAACTGGTGCCACCGCTCACGAGGATGTTGCAGCGCGCGCGCACAGCGGCATCAAGCAGCTCGGTAATCTCCGGGCTCATCGTGCCGAGTTCCTGCAGATCGAGCGGTGTCAGCGGATCCTTGCGGAACTTCCGGATCGAGACGACCGGACCTTCCAGTGCCAGCGGCGGGATGATCACGTTGATACGACCACCGTCTGGCAGGCGCGCGTCGACCATCGGATTCGATTCGTCCAGCCGGCGGCCAATCGGCGCCAGGATCCGCCGCACGATGCGCAGCAAGTGCCCGCCATCGGCAAAGCGCACCGGAATCCGCTCCAGCACGCCGTGGCGCGACACGTAGACGTCCATGTGGCCGTTGACGAGAATATCTTCCACCGCCGGATCGTTGAGCAGATCCTCGATCGGCCCGAAGCCCGCCAGCTCGTTGGTCAGCGCCTCGGAAATCTGACGCAGCTCCGCTTCGTTGATCGGAATGCGGCGCAGGCGCGTGAAGCTCTCCAGCTCCAGATCGACGAAACGCTGGATGGCCACGCGCGACCAGCGCCCGAACTCGGCGCCAAGCTCCTCGATGCGCGTGAGCAGGTGTTCGTGCGCGGCCTCCTTGATATTGTGAAACTCCTGCGAAACAGGAAACGGGGCGGCAGCGTTGTCCGAGAATTCGATTGCGTCGGTCATGTCAGTTTCCTACCCTTGCGGCGCGCACCGGGCGCAGCACCTGGGGCAACTTTTCCTTGATCCGGGCCAGGACGCTGCGCTCGGGCACCTGCCCTTCGCGGAATCCCAGTCGTTCCAACAGCACGCCGATAGCGCGCACATAGGGGTCCGCCGGCGATTGGTCGGCCAGCAGGACGCCACGATTCCCGGCCTGCAACAGCGCGGCGCGCCGCTCGGGCAGCACGCCCACCGAGGCCACGCCGATCCGCTCGGCGATCTGTTCCGCATCGACCCCGAGTTCGGCGTCGAAGCGCGATACCAGCAGATGCAGGTCATCGCGCTCGACCTCGCGCTTCTTCAGCTCCTGCAGCAGCTCTGCCGCGGAGACGATCGCACCGACGCTCTGCTCGGCCACCAGCACCACGGTATCGGCAGCCTTGACGATCTGCGCCATGAACTCGGCGTTCGAGAACCCGCCAAGGTCCACCACCTGGAGATCGAAGAACTCGCGCAGCCGGTCCAGCAGCGCCATGGCCTCGGAAAACGAGATGTCGCGCATCTCCGCCAGACTGGCTGGCAGCGGCAGCACCGACATGCCATTGGCATGCCGCACGATGGCGGTATCGACGAACACCTGGTCGAAGCGCCGCAGGTTGCGCACCGCTTCGACAAAATGGAACTCGGGCGAGACGTTGGAATAGAGGGCGCCGTCGCGTGCCGGCAATCCCAGATCGAGCAGCAGCACCTCGGCCTGCGCGCCGCGGCGTGCGGCCGCCGCGAGATTCACGGCCAGGCTGGTGACGCCCACGCC
>NZ_ANKP01000157.1:0-7160 GCF_000319775.1 Cupriavidus sp. HMR-1 | reverse complement strand
CGCCACCCACTCGGCCGGCGCGTACTCGGCCATCGCGCCATACGGCGCGCGGCCGGCCCGGAAGTAGACACGCTGCCCGTCGGCGAGCCGCCCTACGCCATCGCGCCCACAAATGAACGGCAACTGCGTCGGCAAGCGGGGATGCAGCCCCTTGGCGATAGCGAGATCGGCCGGGCAGATCACTGCGGCCCTGACCTGGACCAGGGTTTCCCCATCGCTCGGATGGGGGTCGTCAAAGGTGGTGAAGCACGGCGTTTCGCCGAATTGGTACTGGACTACGGCTTTCATCGATGGCTCTCCTTGGTGGACCCATCACGGATCCTAGGGAGCCCAAAGTCCGAAGTCTCTGAGCCGAATCTGAAAGGAGATGCGCGTAAAATCCCTCGAAAACAACGAGGAGAATTCATTGAAGCCGTCACGCCTGTCCCTGGCCGCGCTGCTGCTCGCAGCCGCCACCACCGCCCACGCCGCCTGGCCTGACCGCCCCATCAAGCTCATCGTGCCGTTCCCGCCCGGACAGGCCACCGATATCTTCGCCCGCGCGCTTGCCGAGAAACTGGGCAAGCAACTGGGCCAGTCCGTCATTGTCGAGAACCGGGCAGGCGCCGGTGGCAATATCGGCATGGAGGTTGCCGCGAAGGCACCGGCCGATGGCTATACGCTCGTGATGGCGGGCAGCGCGATGGCGATCAACCAGACGCTCTACAAGAAGGTCAACTACGACCCGCGCCAGGACTTCGCGCCGATATCAGGCGTGTTCTCGGTGCCTCTGGTGTTCCTGGCCACGCCGCAGTCGGGTTTCACCTCGCTGCGCGACCTGATCACGAAGGCCAAGGCGGCGCCGGGCAAGTACAGCTACGCGAGTGCCGGCATCGGCGGCACGCAGCACCTGTCGGCCGAAATGCTCAAGGCACAGACCGGCATCTTCGTCGTGCACATTCCGTACAAGGGCAGCGGCCCGGCGCAGGCCGATTTCCTCGGCAACCAGATTCCGCTGATGGTCGATTCGGTGACGGCCGCCATGCCGCTGATCCAGAGCCACAAGGCCCTGCCGCTGGCCGTGACCACGACGCAACGCGTGCCGCAGCTCCCATCGGTGCCAACCGTGCGCGAACAGGGCGTGCCGGGCTTCGAGGCGCTGGGCTGGGCCGTGATGATGGCGCCATCTGGCACGCCCCCGGCCGTCGTCTCGCAGCTGAATGCGGAGACCGTCAAGGCGCTGCAATCGCCCGAACTGCACAAGTTCATCACCGACCGGGGCTCGGAGCCCATGCCCATGACGCCGGCAGACACCGGCAAGTTCGTGGATAGCGAGATCCGCAAATGGGCGACGGTGGTGAAGCGGTCTGGGGCGACGGCGGAATAAGCCGCCAAGAAACAAAAACGGACATCAGGCTCTCGCCCGATGTCCGCACACTACCCATTCTGGCTGCCGTCTTCTCAACGCGGCAGCCGACCCCTCAATCCCACGACAGCGCGCCGCCCGTCTGGTACTCGATGACGCGCGTCTCGAAGAAGTTACGCTCTTTCTTCAGGTCGATCATTTCGCTCATCCACGGGAACGGGTTTTCCTCGTTCGGGAAGAGCTGCTCCAGGCCGATCTGCTGGCAACGGCGGTTGCAGATGAAGCGCAGGTAGCCCTTGAACATCGGTGCGTTCAGGCCCAGCACGCCGCGCGGCATGGTGTCCTCGGCGTAGCGGTATTCCAGGTCCACGGCCTTCTTGAACAACTCGGTGATCTCGGCCTTGAACTCGGCCGTCCACAGGTGCGGGTTCTCGAGCTTGATCTGGTTGATCAGGTCGATGCCGAAATTGCAGTGCAGGGATTCGTCGCGCAGGATGTACTGGTACTGCTCGGCAGCGCCGGTCATCTTGTTCTGACGGCCCATCGCCAGGATCTGCGTGAAGCCCACGTAGAAGAACAGGCCTTCCATGATGCAGGCGAACACGATCAGCGACTTCAGCAGCTTCTGGTCGTTCTCCGGCGTGCCGGTCTTGAACGACGGGTCGGTCAGCGTGTCGATGAACGGGATCAGGAACTCGTCCTTGTCGCGGATCGACTGCACTTCATGGTACGCGTTGAAGATCTCGGCTTCGTTCAGGCCGAGCGATTCCACGATGTACTGGTAGGCGTGCGTGTGGATGGCCTCTTCGAAGGCCTGACGTAACAGGTACTGGCGGCATTCCGGCGCCGTGATCTGGCGGTACGTGCCCAGCACGATATTGTTGGCGGCCAGCGAATCGGCCGTCACGAAGAAGCCCAGATTGCGCTTGATGATGCGGCGCTCGTCCTCGGTCAGGCCGTTCGGGTCCTTCCACAGGGCGATGTCGCGCGACATGTTGATTTCCTGCGGCATCCAGTGGTTCGCGCAACCGGCCAGATACTTTTCCCATGCCCACTTGTACTTGAACGGCACGAGCTGGTTCACGTCCGTGGCGCCGTTGATCACGCGCTTGTCAGCGGCGTTCACGCGGCGCGTGCTTTGCGCGGCGGCGGCGTTGGGGTTGTTGCCAAGGATGCCCGGCTCGGTGGCTGCCGGCGGCAGCACGCCTTGCTGGTCGACCGACGTGGCGACGGCAGCGGGTTGCAGGGCAGGCTGCGGCGCGGCCTGCGGTGTGGCTTGAACGTCGTCGTCCCAGCTCAGCATGTTGTTTCTCCGATGATTCGATCAGGGGCGGCTGTGGCCAGCTTAGGCGCATCGGCTATCGATGTGCCTGGCCCTCTCCCCCGGCCCCTCCCCCGCACAGCGGGAGAGGGGAGCAGACCGAGGGTACTTTCAGGTGTTGCTTACTGGCAGGCTTCGCACTCTTCGAAGCCAGGATCGCCCGGACGCATCGTGCAGACCGCGCCCTCGGCCTCCGGCATCGCCGGTGCGGCCGACGCCGCGGCATCAATGCCCGACTGGCCGTCAGCGCCCGACGACACCGCGTTCAGCGAACCGCGCTGCACGGTGGACTTCTCCACGTGCGTGGCGGCCATCGTGCGCAGGTAGTACGTGGTCTTCAGACCACGCAGCCAGGCCAGCTTGTAGGTGTCGTCCAGCTTCTTGCCCGAAGCGCCGGCCATGTAGATGTTCAGCGACTGGGCCTGGTCGATCCACTTCTGACGGCGGCTGGCGGCTTCCACGAGCCAGGTCGGTTCCACTTCGAACGCCGTGGCGTAGATGTCCCGCAGGTCCTGCGGAATGCGGTCGATGCGGGCCAGCGAACCGTCGAAGTACTTCAGGTCGGCGACCATCACTTCGTCCCACAGGCCGCGTTCCTTCAGATCGCGCACGAGGTAGTCGTTCACAACCGTGAACTCGCCCGAGAGGTTCGACTTCACGTACAGGTTCTGGAACGTCGGCTCGATGCAGGCGGACACGCCGATGATGTTCGAAATGGTCGCGGTCGGGGCGATCGCGATGCAGTTCGAGTTGCGCATGCCGTGCTGCTTGATGCGACCGCGCAGGCTGTCCCAGTCCATCGTCGACGACAGGTCCACCTCAAGGTAGCCGCCACGTTCTTCGGCCAGCAGCTTCAGCGAATCCTGCGGCAGGATGCCACGATCCCACAGCGAACCCTCGTAGGTGCTGTAACGGCCACGCTCTTCGGCCAGCTCGGTCGAAGCCTGGTAGGCGTAGTAGCACACGGCTTCCATCGACGTATCGGCGAACTTCACCGCGGCGTCGCTGGCGTACGGCGTGCGCAGCACGTGCAGGCAGTCCTGGAAGCCCATGATGCCCATACCCACCGGACGGTGGCGCAGGTTCGAGTTGCGCGCCTTCTCTACCGCGTAGTAGTTGATGTCGATCACGTTGTCGAGCATGCGCATCGCGGTGCGGATCGTCTTCTGCAGCTTGGCGTGATCCAGCACGTACGTGCCATCGGCCTGTTGCATCAGGTGGGCCACCAGGTTCACGGAACCCAGGTTGCACACGGCGATTTCGCTCTCGTTCGTGTTCAGCGTGATTTCCGTGCACAAGTTCGAGCTATGCACCACACCCACGTGCTGCTGCGGGCTGCGGATGTTGCACGGGTCCTTGAACGTGATCCACGGATGGCCGGTTTCGAACAGCATGCCCAGCATCTTGCGCCACAGCTGCATGGCCGGCACTTTCTTGAACAGCTTCAGTTCGCCGTTGGCGGCCTTGGCTTCGTAGCCCAGGTAGGCCTGCTCGAATGCCTTGCCGACCTTGTCATGCAGGTCCGGGCAGCTGGCCGGCGAGAACAACGTCCATTCGCCATTTTCCATCACACGCTTCATGAACAGGTCCGGAATCCAGTTGGCCGTGTTCATGTCGTGCGTGCGGCGGCGGTCATCGCCGGTGTTCTTGCGCAGCTCGAGGAATTCCTCGATGTCCAGGTGCCACGTTTCCAGGTACGCGCAGACCGCGCCCTTGCGCTTGCCGCCCTGGTTCACGGCCACGGCCGTGTCGTTGACGACCTTCAGGAACGGCACCACGCCCTGCGACTTGCCGTTGGTGCCCTTGATGTGCGAGCCCAGCGCGCGCACGTTGGTCCAGTCGTTGCCCAGGCCGCCAGCGAACTTCGACAGCAGCGCGTTTTCCTTGAGCGCCTCGTAGATGCCTTCCAGGTCGTCCGAGACCGTGGTCAGGTAGCACGACGACAGCTGCGAGCGGCGCGTGCCCGAGTTGAACAGCGTCGGGGTCGACGACATGAAGTCGAACGACGACAGCAGCTGGTAGAACTCGATCGCGCGCGCTTCACGGTCCTTCTCTTCCAGCGCCAGGCCCATGGCCACGCGCATGAAGAACGCCTGCGGCATTTCGATGCGCACTTCGTCCACGTGCAGGAAGTAGCGGTCGTACAGCGTCTGCAGGCCCAGGTAGTTGAACTGGAAGTCGCGCGAGGCGTCCAGCGCGGCGCCCAGGCGGGCCAGGTCGTACGTGGCCAGCTTTTCGTCGAGCAGTTCGGCTTCGATACCGCGCGCGATGAACTTCGGGAAGTACTCGGCGTACTTCGTCGCCATCTCGGTCTGGGTCACTTCGGCGCCCAGGATTTCCTTGCGGATCGTGTGCAGCAGGATACGGGCGGTCACCTGGCTGTAGGCCGGGTCCTTCTCGATCAGCGTGCGCGCAGCCAGGATGGCGGAGTCGTAGACCTGCGTCATCGGCACGCCGTCGTACAGGTTCTTGAGCGTTTCCTTCAGGATCGGCTCTGCGCTGACGGCCTTGCCGAGGCCGCTGCAGGCGTTATCGATCAGCGCGTGCAACGCCGCCAGGTCCAGCTGGTACGTCACACCGTTATCGGTCACGTTGAACGACACGCCGGCCTCCTGTACGCGGGCCACCGCCTGCGCGTTGGCCTGGGCGCGTTCCTGCGTGCGCTTTTCGCGGTACAGCACGTAGGCGCGGGCCACCTCATGTTCGCCCGAGCGCATCAGCGCCAGTTCCACGTGATCCTGCACGTCTTCGATATGGAACGTGCCGCCGTTCGGACGGCTGCGCACCAGCGCGCGCACCACATTCTGGGTCAGTTGCTCGACGATCTCGCGCACGCGCGCGGATCCCGCGCCCTGGCCGCCGTTGACGGCCAGGAATGCCTTGGTCATGGCCACGGCAATCTTGTTCGGCTCGAACGACACCACGGCGCCGTTACGGCGGATCAGCTTGTAGTCCTGATAGGTAACGCCTGCAGCGACGGGGCTCTGCTGCGCAATGCCGGCTGCTGCGCCAGCAACGCCAGTCACGCCAGTGGTTTGTTGTTCGTTTTGGGCCGTTTGCATGAGGTAACTCCTGTTTTAACCCTTGTATTGAAGACTTCTGCTGAAGATGACAAAGTCCCTAGCAAAATGCGCTCCAGAAGACACTCGACACTGGCCATGCCAGGCGAGAACCAAACTGCACAGGCGTTCATTCTGCTAGGGACTCTTTTACAGCCCGACCCGGTTGAATTTTGTGACGCACACACCGCAAGCTGCTGCGGCGAGGCTTCACTCTTGGGTCGGCTCCCCGGAAAAACCACTAGATATAGTGGTCACATCGAAAATCTGGGCTAAGTATAGTGAAACGAGCCTGAATGACCAGTCTTGACAATCAGCTTTCACATTGCCGGGCCGGCGGTGCGGCAGCGCCACAATCCCGCAAAGCCCGCTGCCTCAAGGGTTCGCGGCGAGCCGTTCGGTGGCGCACAAGATTTTGAAAATATTTCTATGGGAACAGGTCGGCGATAGGTGCCCCAGAATGTGGCAGCCGTCGTGACGATTCGGGGCCCGGCGCACCCTATTTGGCCCCCCTGGGAAACCTACCTTGCGTGCCGGTACGGCATCATCGCCGGCGGTAGCGCGGCCTGTTTCGCAAAGCGGCTCCAGTCGAAGTGGGGGCCTGGGTCGGTCTTGCGCCCCGGCGCAATGTCGCTGTGGCCAGCGACGCCCTGGATCGGATAGGCGGCCCGCAGGGCACTCACCAGCGCGGCCACCGTCTCGTATTGCGCTGGCGTGAACGGCTGGTCGTCGGCGCCCTCGATCTCGATGCCGATCGAGAAGTCGTTGCAGCGTTGGCGTCCGCAATAGTCGGACTGGCCAGCGTGCCACGCACGTTGCGTGCAGGCGACAAACTGAACCGGCTCGCCATCGCGACGGACCAGGAAGTGGGCCGATACCCGGACGTCGCGAATCGTCTCGAAAAACGGATGGCGCGTGGCATCGAGCCGATTCTGGAAGAACGCCTCGATATCGTCGGAGCCGAACTGCCCCGGCGGCAAGCTGATGTTGTGCAGTACCACCACATCGACCGCCATGCCTTCGGGGCGGGCGTCGAAGTTCGGGGACGGCACGCGGCGGGCCGCGGGGACCCAGCCGTCGGCGTCGGGCTGCCAGTCACGGACCCGGCCTGCGGCGTCAGACATCTCGCCCCTCCCCTTCGGCCAGCGATTCGCTATCGTCCCGGCCACTGCGCCCATCCTCCTCGCAGATGCCAAGTTGCTCGATCCGGTACCGCAACTGGCGGAAGTTCAGACCCAGCAGCGGCGCCGCGGCGGTCCGGTTGAAGCCGGTCTGTCGCAGGGCGCGCAGGATCAGCTCGCGCTCCATCGCCTCCAGGTGCGCGGGAAGATTGATCGGGAACGTGGTGGCAGCCGGCGCGCCAGCATCGGGGGCAGGCGCGGCAACCGGCCCCGCCACGGGGATCGGGGCCGGTACAGGCGCCGGTTCTGGCATC
>NZ_ANKP01000156.1:0-26207 GCF_000319775.1 Cupriavidus sp. HMR-1 | reverse complement strand
CGTCGAGCACCGCCACGGCCAGCGCGTCACCCAGCGCCAGCGCCGCGGTGGTGCTGGCGGTCGGGGCGAGGTTCAGCGGGCAGGCCTCCTGAGCCACAGCGCCGTCGAGGTGGGCGTTGGACAGTTTGGCCAGGTTCGATTCGGCGTTCCCGGTGATGGAGATCAACCCGGCGCCGATGCGCTTGACGATCGGAATGATCGCCAGCAGTTCGGCCGTTTCACCGGAATTGGAGAAGGCGATCAGGACATCGTCGCGCGTGATCATGCCGAGGTCGCCATGGCTGGCCTCGGCGGGGTGCACGAAGAAGGACGGCGTGCCGGTGGATGCCAGCGTGGCGGCCACTTTGCGGCCGATATGGCCCGACTTGCCGATGCCGGACACGACGACGCGCCCGGTGCAGCCGAGAATCATCTCCACCGCCTTGGTGAACGCGGGCGTGAGCCGTCCGGCCAGCGCGGAAACGGCCTCGGCTTCGATTTCAAGGGTCTGGCGGGCGAGCCGGAGTGCTCGATCCGCATCGAAATTGGCTATCATGGCGTCGGAGTATACCAACGAATGCGATGGCGTCTGGCCCGGCTTTCGAGCCTTTTGCCGCTGTGACGACCGCCGCGCTTGCCGTGTTTCGCCGGCAGGGCGCAAATGCCGGGACGGCGCGCGTGCCCGGCTGGTACTTTTCAATCGCCGATGCATTCTCCGCTGGAACTGACCCTGGTGCTGCTGGCCGCTGCCGTGTTTGGCGTGGTGGCGTTCCGCATGTTGCAACTGCCACCGATGCTCGGGTATCTGGCGGTGGGCATCCTGATCGGCCCGCACGCCCTTGGCCTGGCCAGCGATTCGGGCCAGACCAAATACCTGGCCGAATTCGGCGTGGTCTTCCTGATGTTCTCGATCGGGCTTGAGTTCAGCCTGGCCAAGCTGCGCGCGATGAAGCGGCTGGTGTTCGGGCTGGGCGGATCACAGGTCATCCTGTCGATGCTGGCCGTGGTGCCGGCGAGCTGGATGTTCAACTGGCTTTTTCCGCTGTCCTGGCAGGCATCCGTGGCCCTGGGCGGCGCGCTGGCCATGTCGTCCACGGCCATCGTTTCCAAGATGCTTTCCGAGCGCATGGAGCTGGAAAGCGAGCACGGGCGCAACATCATCAGCATCCTGCTGTTCCAGGATCTGGCCGTGGTGCCGCTGCTGATTGTGATCCCCGCGCTGTCGCGCGATCCGGGAGACCTGGCGTTCGCGCTGGGGCTGGCCACGGTCAAGATTGCCGTGGCCCTGGGCGCGATCTTCTTCCTGGGCCAGCGCCTGATGAGCCGCTGGTTCCACGTCGTGGCGGCACGCCGGTCGCAGGAACTCTTCATGCTGAACCTGCTGCTGGTCACGCTGGGCATGGCCGCGCTGACAGAGCGGCTGGGTCTGTCGATGGCGCTCGGCGCGTTCATGGCGGGGATGCTGATCTCGGAAACGCCCTACCGCCATCAGGTGGAAGAGGACATCAAGCCGTTCCGGGACGTGCTGCTCGGGCTGTTCTTCGTCACGATCGGCATGTTGCTCAACGTCCGGGTGGTGTTCGACCACGTCTGGCTCGTGCTTGCGCTGCTCATCGTGCCGATCCTGTTCAAGCTGGTGCTGATCGCAGTGCTGGCGCGGCTGTTCGGCTCGCGCCAGGGGGTGGCGATCCGCACCGGCCTTGGGCTGGCGCAGGCGGGCGAATTCGGTTTCGTGCTGCTGAACCAGATAGATGGCATGGGGCTGGTGGACCCGGTGCTGATCCAGGTGATCCTGGCGTCGATGCTGCTGTCGATGCTGGCCGCGCCGTTCCTGATCCAGTACAGCGACGCGATCGTGCTGCGGTTTGCCGCGAACGAATGGCTGTTGCAGTCGCTGAACATGACCCGGATCGCGGCGCAGAGTCTGCAGACCGAGAAGCACGCGATCATCTGCGGCTACGGTCGTAGTGGCCAGAACCTGGCTCATATGCTGGAACGCGAGGGCATCACCTACGTGGCGCTCGACCTCGACCCGGATCGCGTGCGCGACGCGGCGGCGGCGGGCGATACGGTGGTTTATGGCGATGCCGGCCGGCGCGAGGCGCTGATCGCGGCCGGTATCCACCGCGCGGCGCTGGTGGTGGTGACCTATGCCAATACGCCGTCGGCGGTGAAAGTGCTGCACCACGTTCAGGAGCTGGCGCCGGCGCTGCCGGTGCTGGTGCGGACCGTCGACGATTCCGAGCTGGACATCTTGCAGAAGGCGGGTGCGACCGAGGTGGTGCCGGAAATCATCGAAGGCAGCCTGATGCTGGCTTCACACGCGCTGGTGCTGTTGGGCGTGCCGATGCGCCGCGTGGTTCGGGGCGTGCAGCAGGCGCGCGACGCACGCTACAGCCTGCTGCGCGGCTATTTCCACGGCCGTGACGACGAGGAAGACATGGTGGAGCGGGACACGGTGCGGTTGCACGCGGTGTCCCTCGGGCCGGAACACACCGCCGTGGGGCGTCGCCTGGGGACGCTGGGGCTGGAGCGGATCGGCGTGGAAGTCACGGCGGTGCGCCGGCGCGGCATCCGCGCCTTCGACCCCGAGCCGGACACCGTGCTGGAGCCGGGCGACATCGTGGTGCTGCGTGGCACGCCCGAGGCGCTGGAGTCTGCCGAGGAACGGCTGATCAAGGACTAGAACTAGAGGCAGAGGCGTGCTCGCCTCTGGCTGCCCTTGGCAACGGCGAACTGCCAGCTTCCACCCACGACGCGGGTAGGCTATCCAGCACGGCTCGCGCATCGAGCGACCGAATCGGCACATTAGTGTCGGCCGGGATGCGCCCCTCGTTTTGCAGAAGCAGGTAGCGCATACAGCACACGCGCAGGAACGAAGCAAAGTTGGCCGACAGCGACGTCTCGCCGCGATGTTCGGCAAGTTCGTCGTGTAGCCGCGTCAGCAACTGGTTGACGGTCATGCCGTCGCGTTGCGCCAGTTCTTCCAGGACCTCCCAGAACAGGTTTTCCAGCCGGATGCTGGTGGCCATGCCGTGCAGGCGCAGCGATCGGGACTGGGTCTGGTACGAATCCGGATTGGCCCGGATGAAGATCTCACACATGGATACCTCCGTGCGGCGCGGCCGCGGGCCCGATGGCCCGCGCCACGTTCGGAAGCCTCTACTCTACGATCCGCGTCCCAAGCACTGCAAGGAACTGCGCCAGCCAGGCCGGATGGGCAGGCCAGGCCGGCGCCGTTACCAGGTTGCCGTCGGTATGGGCCTGGTCGACCGGGATATCGGCATATTTGCCGCCGGCCAGCCGTACCTCGGGTGCGCAGGCGGGGTAGGCGGAACAGGTACGACCTTCGAGCACGCCAGCTGCCGCCAGCAGTTGCGCGCCGTGGCAGACCGCGGCGATCGGCTTGTTGGCCTGGGCAAAGTGGCGCACGATCTCGAGCACGCGGGCATTCAGTCGCAGGTATTCGGGGGCGCGGCCGCCCGGAATGACGAGGGCGTCATACTGTGCCGGATCGATGTCCGCGAACGTGGCATTCAGCGTAAAGTTGTGGCCGCGCTTCTCCGTGTAGGTCTGGTCGCCTTCGAAGTCATGGATGGCGGTGGCGCAGTGGTCGCCAGCCTTCTTGTCCGGGCAGACCGCGTGAACCGTGTGGCCCACCATCTGCAGTGCCTGGAACGGCACCATGGTTTCGTAGTCTTCGGCGAAGTCGCCGGCCAGCATCAAGATCTTCTTGGCCACGGTTGTCTCCTGTATCTTTGCGGGTTGCGGATGTTCAATCAGCCGGGCCATTGTGCGGCGATGGTTTTGGACACGGGTGGTAGCCCGTTACCGCATCGCGCGTAATTTCACTTTCCAGTTTCCTTCATGTCGAACTCCATCATCCAGTCCCCCGATCTTGGCGATGTCACCGGTTACCTGCGTGACCGCATCCGCACCGTGCCGGACTGGCCGCAGCCGGGCGTGATGTTCCGCGACATCACGCCGCTGCTGCAGAACCCCAAGACGCTGCGCGTGCTGATCGACGTCTTCGTGCACCGCTACATGGACCAGAACCTGGACCTTGTGGCTGGCATCGACGCGCGCGGCTTCATCCTCGGTTCGATCATCGCGTACGAACTGAACCTGGGCTTCGTGCCGATCCGCAAGAAGGGCAAGTTGCCGTTTCAGACGGTGGCCGAGGAATACGAGCTCGAGTACGGCAGCGCCACCGTGGAGATCCATGCAGATGCCTGCAAGCCGGGAGACCGCGTGCTGCTGATCGACGACCTGATCGCCACGGGCGGCACGATGATGGCGGGCCGCAAGCTGCTGGAGCGTCTTGGCGCAACGGTGGTGGAAGGCGGGGCGATCGTCGACCTGCCTGAGCTCGGCGGCTCCAGGCTTTTGCAAGCCAGCGGCCTGTCGCTGTTCACGGTCTGCAATTTCGACGGCCACTAGGAAGCCCTGGGAAGCCCTGGGAAGCCTTTTCAAAAGGATTCTGGCGTCGCTGCGGGGCCTTGCCGTGCCGCCTGTACTGCCTGCGCCCCCGCCCGGGTTTGCTCCCTTCGACAGGGGGGCGCATAATGCCTCCTTGAAATAACAAGGCGATGACCGGGCTGCGCGCCTCGCTTCTGCCCCTCGCGGCACCGGTCACGAAGAAGGCTGCACTATGGGCGTATTGCTTCATCTTCTCTCCGGCGTGGCGCTCCTGATTTGGGGCACCAACATAGTCAAGGTCGGTATCCTGCGCGTGTACGGCGCCAATCTGCGCCACGTGCTTTCCGTCAGCGTGTCCAACCGGTTTGCTGCGTTCCTCGCGGGCGTCGGCGTGACCGGTCTCGTCCAGAGCAGCAATGCCACGGCCGTGATCGTCAGTTCGTTCGTCGGACAGGGACTGATCGCGGTGGCCCCCGCGCTGGCGATCATGCTGGGCGCGAACGTGGGTACCGCGCTGATGGTGCAGGTGTTCTCGCTCGATCTGTCCTGGCTGTCGCCGCTGCTGATCTTTATCGGCGTGATCCTGCATCTGTCATGGAAGGGCAGCAAGGCCGGCCACGTGGGCCGCGTGCTGATCGGGCTGGGCCTGATCACGCTGGCGCTGGAACTGATTTCGATCGCCACGCGGCCCGTGGTGCAAGCGGCCGGCGTCAAGGTACTGTTCAGCACGTTGACCGGTGACGCCGCGCTGGACATGCTGATCGGCGCGGTGCTGACGATCCTCTGCTATTCGAGCCTGGCCATGGTGCTGTTCTGCGGCGCGCTGGCATCGGCCGGGGTGGTGTCGATCCACGTGGCCATGGCGCTGGTGCTCGGCGCCAATCTCGGTTCGGGCATTTCGGCGCTGATGTCGACGTCGGGCAACAACCAGCCCGGTAAGCGCGTGACGCTGGGCAACCTGCTGTCGCGCCTGCTCGGTTGCGTGATCGCGTTGCCGCTGCTGACGAAGGCCGAGGAACTGCTGGCGCTGGTTGGCAGCGAGCCGCAGCGGATGATCGTGAACTTCCATCTGCTGTTCAACGTGGCGCTGGCGCTGTTGCTGCTGGGCGCTACCGCGCCGCTGGCGCGCCTGTGCGAGGCCATTCTGCCGGGCCGGAACACCGGCGACAGCCAGGTCACGCCGCGCCACCTCGATCCGGCCGCGCTGTCCACGCCGACGCTCGCGTTGTCCAACGCCGCGCGCGAGGTGCTGCGCATCGGCGATCGCGTCGAACAAATGCTCGACAACCTGCTGCGCGTGCTGCGGACCAACGATCTGAAGCTGGCCAATGCCACCTGTCGTATCGACAACGAAGTCGACGATCTCTACACCGCGATCAAGCTCTACCTGACGCAGATCAGCACCGAGGCGCTGGACGAGCACGATGGCGAGCGCTGGACGGAAATCATCTCGTTGACGATCAACCTGGAGCACGCGGGGGACCTGATCGAACGCGTGATCGTCGACACCAAGGAAAAGAAGATCGCGCACAACCTGTCGTTCTCCGAGGCCGGCATGCAGGAGATCGCCGAGATGCACGCCCGCGTGGTGGCGAACCTGCGTCTGGGACTGTCGGTGTTCCTGACCGGTGACCTGCGCAGCGCCCAGCAACTGATGGCGGAGAAGGCGGCCTTCCGCGATCTGGAGCGCGATCTGTCGCGCTCGCACCTGCAGCGTGTGGCCGTGCAGACCGTGGAGAGCATCGAGACCAGCTCGCTCCATCTGGATCTGATCGCGGAACTGAAGCGCCTCAATTCGCTGTTCTGCTCCACCGCATATCCGGTGCTGGAGCGGGCGGGGATGATGAACCGCAGCCGGATGAAAGAGGATTCGGAGGAGAAGGTCGCTGCGGTGGCGGGCGCTCGCTAGCGGGGCTGGGGGAGAGGGCAGGGCGCGTCGATTTCCGACCACGCCCCGGAGACCTATCCCTGCTTCTTCAACAGAGGCGCCAGATACTTGCCCGTGAAGCTCGCCTTGCTGGCGGCCACGACTTCCGGGGATCCCTTCGCGATCACCTGGCCACCACCCGCACCGCCCTCCGGGCCCATGTCGATCAGCCAGTCCGCCGTCTTGATGACGTCGAGGTTGTGCTCGATGATCACGACCGTGTTGCCCTGGTCGCGCAGCTTGTGGATGACCTTGAGCAGCAGTTCGATATCGTGGAAATGCAGGCCCGTGGTGGGCTCGTCGAGGATGTACAGCGTGCGGCCGGTGTCGCGCTTGGACAGTTCCAGCGACAGCTTCACGCGCTGCGCCTCGCCGCCGGAGAGTGTGGTGGCTGACTGCCCCAGCCGGATGTAACCCAGGCCCACATCGAGCAGCGTCTGCAGCTTGCGGCGCACCACCGGCACGGCGCTGAAGAACTCGTGCGCCTGCTCGACGGTCAGGTCGAGCACCTCGGAGATGTTCTTGCCCTTGTACAGCACCTCGAGCGTCTCGCGGTTGTAGCGCTGGCCGTGGCAGACATCGCACGGCACGTAGACGTCGGGCAGGAAATGCATTTCCACCTTGATCACGCCGTCGCCCTGGCATGACTCGCATCGGCCGCCCTTCACGTTGAACGAGAAGCGGCCCGGGTCGTAGCCCCGTTCCTTGGCGGAGGGTACGCCCGCGAACAGTTCGCGGATCGGCGTGAAGAGGCCGGTGTAGGTGGCCGGATTCGAGCGCGGCGTGCGGCCGATCGGGCTCTGGTCGACGTTGATGACTTTGTCGAAGTGCTCGAGGCCTTCGATGCGGTCATGCGGTGCGGGCTCCGCAGTCGAGCCATACAGATGGCGTGCCACCGCGTGGTAGAGCGTGTCGTTGATCAGCGTCGACTTGCCTGAACCAGAAACGCCAGTGACGCAGGTGAGCAGGCCCACCGGGATTTCGGCCGTAACGTTGCGCAGGTTGTTGCCAGTGGCGTTGACGATGCGGAGCAGCCGCTCGTCGTCGGGCAGGGCGCGCGTCTTCGGCACCTCGATGCGGCGCTGGCCGGACAGGTACTGCCCCGTCAGCGATGCCGGCGAGCTTTCGATCTGGTCCGGCGTGCCTTCCGCCACGATCATGCCGCCATGGACGCCCGCGCCCGGGCCGATGTCGACGACGTAATCGCACGCGCGGATCATGTCCTCGTCGTGCTCCACCACCAGCACCGAGTTACCGATGTCGCGCAGATGCTTGAGCGTGCCGATCAGCCGGTCATTGTCGCGCTGGTGCAGGCCGATCGACGGCTCGTCGAGCACGTACATCACGCCGGTCAGGCCCGAGCCGATCTGCGAGGCCAGGCGGATGCGCTGCGCCTCGCCGCCGGACAGCGTGTCCGCGCTGCGCTCGAGTGACAGGTAATCGAGCCCGACGTTGTTCAGGAAGTTCAGCCGGGCGGTAATTTCCTTGACGATCTTGTCGGCGATCTCGCGCTTGGCGCCGTGCAGGTCCAGCGTCAGGAAGTACGTCAGCGCGTCGCGCAGCGGCCAGCCGTTGATCTCGAAGATCGCGCGGGCCTGATCGGCCTCGCCCACTTTCACATGGCGCGCCTCGGTGCGCAGGCGGGTGCCCTGGCAGACCGGGCACGCCTGGTTGTTCTGGTACTTGGCCAGTTCCTCGCGCACGGCCACCGAATCGGTTTCACGATAGCGGCGTTCGAGGTTCGGGATGATCCCTTCGAACGCGTGCGCGCGCAGCGTGGTGCGGCCGCGTTCGTTGATATACGTGAACGGGATCTCGGTCTCGCCGGAACCGTGCAGGATTACCTGCTGCACTTCGGGCGACAGTTCCTCGAACGGGGTTTCCGTGTCGAATTCGTAGAACGCCGCCAGGCTCTGCAGCATCTGGAAGTAGAACTGATTGCGGCGATCCCAGCCTTTGATCGCGCCCGAGGCCAGCGAGAGGTTCGGAAAGGCCACCACCCGCTTCGGATCGAAGAACGTGATCTGGCCCAGGCCGTCGCAGCTAGGGCAGGCGCCCATCGGGTTGTTGAACGAGAACAGGCGCGGTTCCAGCTCCTGCAAGGAATAGGAGCAGATGGGGCAGGCAAAGCGTGAGCTGAACACGTGCTCGCGGCCGGTGTCCATCTCCATCGCGATCGCGCGGCCATCGGCCAGGCGCAGTGCCGTTTCAAACGATTCGGCCAGACGCTGCTTGATGTCGGCGCGCACCTTGACGCGGTCGACCACCACCTCGATCGTGTGCTTTTCGGTTTTCTTGAGCTTGGGCAGCGCGTCGACATCGTAGACCTTGGCCTCGGCCTCATGCGCGGTGCCGCCGCCGGAGCGGATGCGGAAGCGCACGAAACCCTGCGCCTGCATCGTATCGAACAGGTCGGTGTGCTCGCCCTTACGGTCCGAGACCACCGGCGCCAGGATCATCAGCCTGGTGTCTTCTGGCAGCGCCAGCGCCGCATCAACCATTTGCGACACGTTCTGCGCCTGCAGGGCGATGCCGTGGTCGGGGCAGTAGGGCGTGCCGGCGCGGGCGAAGAGCAGGCGCAGGTAGTCGTGAATCTCTGTGACAGTGCCGACGGTCGAGCGCGGATTGTGGCTCGTGGCCTTCTGCTCGATCGAAATCGCCGGGGACAGCCCCTCGATCAGGTCGACGTCCGGCTTTTCCATCAGTTGCAGGAACTGGCGGGCGTAGGCGGACAGCGATTCGACATACCGGCGCTGCCCCTCGGCGTAGAGGGTGTCGAATGCGAGCGACGACTTGCCTGACCCCGACAGCCCCGTGATCACCACAAGCTTGTTACGCGGCAGGTCGAGATTGATGTTCTTCAGGTTGTGGGTACGCGCCCCACGGATCTTGATTTCTTCCATATCCCCGTCAATGTGCCTTGCGCAACGCCTGGGGCGCCCGAAACAGGGGCGCCAGCCTGCCGCGACACGCGATTTCCGGGCCCGCCGAAAGCGGAGCGTGATGCGGAAAGCGCGGGAAGCAAACCTGCTAATATACCGAACTTCGGTTTCCGGGGTTGCCCGGCGCCAGACTGGCGAATGACAACGGGGTGGAGACAGCCCCGCGTCAGCAACTTCCCGGCGTTCGGACGATCGAAGCTGTCGCCGACCGGACCAGATTCCTTATACGACCGCAATGCCGTCGATCCCGCCTTCTTCCCAGCCCGCATCCCTTGCCGACGAGTCCACCCGGACCGAGCCCGTGCGTGACCGCATGACCAAAGGCGAGTTGCGCGCCAGCCTCACACTCGCCAGCATCTTTGCCCTGCGCATGCTGGGCCTGTTCCTGATCCTGCCGGTCTTTGCCGAGTACGCGCGCACGCTGCCCGACGGGCACGACGCCCAGCGGGTTGGCATCGCCATGGGGATCTACGGGCTGATGCAGGCTTTCCTGCACATTCCATTGGGCTGGCTGTCCGACCGGGTCGGGCGCAAGCCGGTCATGGTCGCGGGGCTGCTGCTCTTCGTGGCCGGCGCGCTGGTTGCAGCGTTCTCCGATACCCTGACCGGCATCATCATCGGCCGCGCGTTGCAGGGCATGGGCGCGATCTCCGCGGCCATCACGGCCTGTATCGCGGATCTGACGCGTGAACGCCATCGCACCAAGGCCATGGCAATGGTCGGCGGCAGTATCGGCCTGACGTTCGCGCTCTCGCTGGTGATTGCTTCGCCACTTCTGCATTCGATCGGTATGTCGGGCATCTTCAGCCTGATGGCCGTATTCGGCGTGGTGGCGATCGGCGTGACGCTGTTCCTGGTGCCTGCGCCGCCGCCGCCGCATCCGGTGCGGCTGCCGTTCCGCCAGGTGCTGATGAATGCCGACCTGATTCGTCTGAATGTCGGCGTGCTGGCGCTCCATGCGAGCCAGGTGGCCATGTTCATGGTGGTGCCGGCCATGCTGAGCGACGCGGGGATGCCGCTGGACCAGCACTGGAAGGTCTATCTGCCGGTCGTGCTGGTGTCGTTCCTGCTGATGCTGGCGCCGATGATGGCCGCCGAGCGCTACGGCAAGGTGCGTCCGGTGCTGCTGGCCTCGGTGGCCCTGATGACGGTCGTCCAGATCCTGTTCGCGTCGGTCCACGGCCTTTGGCCGATCGTCGGCGTGCTGCTGCTGTTCTTCGTCGCGTTCAACGTGCTGGAGGCGATGCAGCCGTCGCTGGTGTCGCGTTACGCTGCGGTCAGCCGTGGCGCGGCGCTTGGCGTCTACAACACGACCCAGTCGCTGGGCCTGTTCCTCGGTGGCGTGGCCGGTGGCTGGCTGCTCCAGCACGAAGGACGCAGCGCAGTGTTCATAGGGTGCGCGGTGGTTCTGGTGCTCTGGCTTATAATCGCGTGGAGCATGAAGGCGCCCCCGGCCCGTGGGCAAGCAAGTACTTCTGCGGTGGCGGCTTAGAAGCCACCTCAGAATGATTCTGGCGTCGTTGCGTGGCCTTGTCGTACCTGGTGTACTGTCTGCGGCCGCGCGCCTGGCCAGAACCGCTTCGCTTCATCCTGAAGCGGTTTTTTAGACACAGTTTTTTTCGTATCGGTATTAGTCCGCTACGTTTTCCTGCTGTATTGGCGTTAGCATGAACACGCGCTTGACGGTTCATCCGTAGGGCGCGTGATGTCGTTTACGTCCCAGCTTTTTTTGCACGTTCCTTACGTTTAGTACCGCGCTGAAAGGGCGCGGTCCCTGGAGATCATCTACATGGCATCGGTCAACAAAGTCATTCTCGTCGGCAACCTGGGCGCCGACCCCGAAACCCGCTACATGCCCAGCGGCGATGCCGTGACCAACATCCGGCTGGCGACGACCGACCGCTACAAGGACAAGCAGTCCGGCGAATTCAAGGAAGCCACCGAGTGGCACCGCATCGCGTTCTTCGGCAAGCTGGCCGAGATCGCCGGCCAGTACCTGCGCAAGGGTTCGTCGGTCTATATCGAGGGCCGCATCCGCACGCGCAAGTGGCAGGACCAGTCAGGTCAGGAAAAGTACAGCACCGAAATCGTCGCGGACCAGATGCAGATGCTGGGTGGCCGTGGCCAGGGCGGCGGCGGCGGTGAGGAAGGTGGCTACGGCGGCGGTGCGACCGGTGGTGCGGGCGGTGGCGGTGGCTACAGCCGCGAATCGCAAGGTGGTGGTGGCCGCAGCCAGGGCGGTGGTGCCCAGGGCGGCGGTCAGCAAGGCGGCCAGCGTCGCCAGCAACAGGCACCGTCGAACGGCTTCGAGGATATGGACGACGATATTCCGTTCTGAGACCTTGTAACGGATAACTGTAAACAAGAACCCCGCTTAATGCGGGGTTTTTATTTGTAATCAAAGACTTGTAGGGCAGTGGAAGCCGTCAACTTTGATGTGCATCTTTGGCTACTTGAGAGAGATTCTTGTCCGTTGGCAAAGTTGTCAACTTTCAAATGGCGACTTGACGATTGGGTGGCAATCTGGCGCTGAGTTGTCTATGGTTTGACGCATTGTTTGACTCGTCCGGGAGGGCGATTCATGACTCCAGCGTTCCACATCGTCATGGTTCGGCATCCGTCTGGCGAGCGGATTCCAATTCTCCTGGACAGCGACCGGCAGCCGATCACATGGATCAACATGTATTTGCTGATGCGCCTGACCCCCAGGCTGGCCTCGAGTAGTCAGGAAAAGGCGCTGCACGTGCTCGGCCTCTTCTGGGTGTGGTGTTCCACCCGGCCGGATTCCGTACGGGATCGACTCGAGAGCGGCGAGGGACTCACCTCCGAGGAGATCGTCAACCAGCTGTACCCCTGGATGCGCCGCAGCTTCCAGGGGAAGGGACAGATTCGACACCTGGTGATTTCGCCGAACTCAGTGACGCAGCGAATGCGCGTGATCGCGCAGTTCATCACCTGGCATCTTGAAAACGCGATGACAAGGTGGCCGGTCGGCAGTCCCGAGATCGCCCATATCCGAGCGAAGCTGCAAGTCATCCAACGAACGTTTGCAACGACGGGACGTGCCAGAACCGAACTGCCGGCGCATGCCGCCGCACTAAGTCGCAATGAGCTTAGCGCGCTGATCGAAATCTGCCAGCCGGGCAGCGACGGAAATCCATGGAAGGTCACCTATCAGCAGCGCAACTACTTGATCGTGCTAATGATGGCCACTCTCGGCGTGCGGCGCGGCGAGCTACTCAAAATACGGATCGGCGACTGCCTGCTCTCACGCCCGATTCCGATGGTGCAGATTCGTCGATCGCCGGACGATCCCGATGATCCACGAATCGATGAACCGCAGGTCAAGACAGAGTCGCGCGCACTGCCGTGCGACACGTCTCTCGCACGGCTGCTCGACGACTACATTTGCTTCGGGCGCCGAGAGATTACGGGATCGAAGCGAACGCCATTCCTGTTCCTCGCCCGAAATGGACAGCCGATGAGCCTTGGTCGGGTCAACGGCATCTTCGACCAGATCGGTGCTGTTCACCCGCAGTTCCGAGACCTCCATCCCCACGCGTTGCGCACCACGTGCGCGACGCTGTTCCGGGAGCAAGGCGTGAGCCGCGGCCTGGATGAGGAGCGGATCGACAAAAACATGATGTACTTCTTCGGATGGCGCTCGCCAACGTCCATTAGGCCTTACATTGCTGACGCGATCCGGCATGAGGCCAGCGATATCAGTCTTGGCTGTCAGGCCATGCTCCTCGGTGCAGCTCTTCGACCATGACGAATGCCGACGTCAATCGGGCGATGGCGACTCTGCTGCGGCGATACAAACTTGCCGCGCTGCCGGACCACGTCGTTGACCGGGACGGCAGGATGATGGACCTGAGCCAATCGGTGTGGAAGTTCAACACGGAGACACACCACCAGGCCCTGGATTGGGCGGCGCGACCACAATCGAACCCAATCGTGGACTACGCGCTGAGGCGGTGGGCGATCATGCTGCTGACGCAGGTCGCATCCGGTACTGTGGCTAGCTCACTCCGACATGTGTTCAGCGCGATGGTTGGTAGTTCAACTTGCGATGCGCAGGCGGCGGAAGATCTCGAGGTGCGATGGTCGACATTGGCGAACATCTCACACATCCAGAGCCTTCGGATTCTGCTCTGCAACTTGATCGAGCGGTGCCTGCAGGTGCTGAGAGAGCGCAAGGCACTGGACCAGTTCTATGGACTGCGGAGTTGGTATCGCTGGTGCGCAGAAGTGATGCCGTGCCTGGGATTCGACACGGAGTTCGCGTTGCGAATGGACGATGTTTGCATCCCATCGAGCTACTCTCGGCTCGCGGTGGAGCTGGAGGATGAAATTTGCGGTCCGCTCTCCGACACTGAATTGATCGTACTGCGACGGGCACTGCAAAACGACCGTTCTCCGGAACCGCAGCACGTCATGGAACGTGCCGCGGTGGCGCTCAGTCTGGCCTACGGACGTAACCCGGCCAATTATTGCCTGCTGCGTGAATCGGACTTCAAGAATAGCCTGGCAGGCTATGACGTTCCGCCGAACTGGGTGCTCTCTATTCCACGGATTAAAAAGCGGGGGCGCGCGGCGCGACAGGACTTCATCGATGAGCGAGTGGGTGAAGACCTGCTGCAAATCCTGCAAGAGCTGTTGATCGTCAATCGCGAAGTGGACTGCGGCCGACTCCCGCGAGCGATGTTCCTGCGACGGAAGGCGGATGAATGGCGGCAGGATACCGGGGTCGGGGAGTATGCCCATCACCTGACGACGTCGGAGTTCCTGCGCCTCATCGGGCGGTTCGGCAGAAGACTGAATCTTGTATCGCCGCGCACCTTGGATCCTCTGTATCTAACGTCTCGCCGGCTGCGCTATACCTTTGCGACGACCATGGTGGAGCTGGGGGTCTCGAGGCGAGTTCTGGCGGCCATGCTGGACCACTCCGATACGCAAAACGTGCATGTGTACTACGCGTTGAAGGGGCGTCGCCTTACGACGATCCTCGACCGTGCGGCGGCGGTCAGAATGGGTCCTCTGCTGAAGCTGTTCCGTGGTCAGGCAGCGTCGGAAGGTTCCTCTTGGGGTGCGGTACCCATGCACAAGCGTGTGTACTTTCTCGGGGATCTACACGCGGTCCCCGATGTTGAGGTCGGTGCATGTGGGAAAACACAGCGCTGCTATCTTGATCCGCCGTTCTCCTGCTACCTCTGCCCAAAGTTCCGGCCTTATGTAGAGGCTGATCATGAGGCAGTGCTGGCGGAACTGCTGCGCAGCCGGGAGGAACGTCTTGCGCGCTATGGTGCGCGTGTCGCGGTCCAGATGGACGAGGTGATCTACGCAGTGGGTCAGGTGGTGCAGGAGGTGGCGGGCTATGCCAAGCGATCCGGCAAGACGACGTAAATCCATGGTGGCCCTGAGTCGCTGCGTCGACCTTACCCAAGCGAATTGGCTTGAAAACGCTGCACGTTTGATTGCCGGGGTGAAGACAAATCTACCCTTCACCGGCGTGCGTTGGGGAGATATGGTCTGGGACGTCTCGGCAAGTTACCGCCATCGTACGCGCGGCTACAAGGCCTGTCGCCCCGTACAACGTCTGCTGTTCACGCAACACCGTGATCCGCATCATCGGGAAGGGCTACCGCTGTCTCGGCCGTTTGCAGACATCGTCAAAGCCTTGGTGTGCATGCGGCACCGACAACGCGGCCAGTCCGCGGGGAGTCACATGGTGTTCATCCGTGCGACGCGGTACGTATTCGAGGTACTCGCTAAGGCCGGACTGTCGCTCCCGGATCTCCGTGCGGATCACCTTGATCTGGCAGCCGCGCAACTGTTTGCCCGGGAAATGGAGACATCGTCCTACAAGGTAGTGGGTCACATGGAGGAGTTCGCGGATGCCCTTGATCGTAATGGCCTGTGTCGTGCCCGCCTAGACTGGCGCAGCCGCAACAAGGTGCGACCCCGTTCGATGATCCAGGGGTCCACGGATGACTTCTTGGACGGTGGTGTGGGCACCTCGGATCGTCTACCCACGGAGGACGCTATCCGGGCGATCGGGCAGCTGTATCAGACGATTCCCAGCAATGCGTCATCCGGTGATCCGGTGAGCGCGGACCGTATCCTGATACTGATCACGACCATCATGGTCTGCACAGGCCTGCGCGTCGGAGAGGCGCTGACGCTGCCAGAGCGACCGCTCTCGGTGGCAGAAGACGGCAGCCGGAACCTGCGCTACGCACGGCTCAAAGGGCGGCTCGATGACGTCGCGGTGGAATGGTGTTACAAGCCGCTGTTGTCTGCCACCGAGGAGCTCGTGCAGGACGTGGTTAGTGAACTCCAGGCGGCGACAGGAGGCGCGCGTCGCGTCGCGCAACGATTCCGCGAGACCGGGGTGCTGCTCTCCGATATTGCGCTCGACGATGAATTGGACAGCCAGTCGATCCAGGCGATTCTGGGGCTGCAAAGCCGCAGTGTCCCGATGTTCCTGATTAGCAGGAAGATTCCCTACGAGGTGGTCAACCGGCGGGCTAGAGTCAAGCGCGACGCATTCCTCGCAGGCATTGCCCTCGATCATTGGTCGGCGCCGGTGATTCCAGGCGGACTCGGGAAAGGGTTAGATCTCCATGAATCGCTATGCGTGGTGTATCGCAATCAGTTGCACCGCGGTACCCGCTCGACGCTGACCTACGCTGCACAACCGGTCACCGATCAAAACATGGGGGAGTTCCTGAGCGGACGAACCGGATGTGCTTCGGTCTTCGAACGCTATGGCATTCTGGGGGACGATGGTCAGCAGCTACGCATTCGCACACACGGCTTGCGTCACTTCCTCAACCATGTACTAGACGAAGGCGGTGCCCCTGATCTAGTACAGACAAAGTGGTTCGGCCGAAAGCACGCGGCGGATACCCGGGCATACCAGCATCTGACCTACGCGCAGCGGTCCGCCAAGGTCGTCAAGGAGATCATGGGCGGGCGCATGCAAGGGCATGTTGTTGATTCCGCGAAGGCGCTGCCGGCCGAGATGAAGCGAACCTTCCTTGCAGCGCGCATCCATGCCATCCATGACGTAGGTCCTGGTATGTGCATTCACGACTTCCAGCTCTCCCCCTGCGAGCGTCATCTCCAATGCACGGCAAAGTGCGAAGACTTCCTGTGGATCGGAGGCGATGCGGAACGCTGTGAGGAGCTCAAGCGCCAGGCCGCGGTGGTGCACACCAGCTTGCGCACGGCAGCCGCGCATGTCAGCGGGGTAGCGACCCTGCAACCAGACTGGCAGCGACACCTGAAGCGCCGGTACGCGCAGCTAATGCAGCAGCTGGCCACATTGGGATTGGGGGAGGCCGACCTCCGTCCCTACCTTGACGAAGGAGATCGACATGGGAAAGCCGATTCGGGCTAACGTGAAGATCAATGAGCAGACGCGCCGGGCCATCCTGACCGAACTGGAACGCTGGCGCGATCGGGAGCTCGGCACGCAACTGTCGTGGGAGCGTGTCGAGGCCTTCTCGGGATACTCGCGGCAGGCGCTAAGCCGCCACCCCGACATACTGCGGGCCTTCCAGGTCGCCAAGGAGGCGTTGGCGTGTCCGGGACGGCCGTCGCGCTCGCGTGCACGTGATGACGAATTGGCGTTTCAGGACCGCGTCATCGTGCGGCTGCGCGAGGAGGTCAGTCGTTATGCCTTGCTGGAGCAGGAGTGGCATGCGCGCTGGCAGCGTATCGCGCAGCAGTGTGGACGGTTGGGATTGAGTCTGGAGGAGCTCGATGTACCAATGAAGGTGATCGCTGTCAAAACCACGAGACCGAAGCGAACTCGGTGAGGAATACAGACCATCCATTCAACTGGCTTTGACGAACTTGTGATCTATCGGAGCAGGTCGCCGAGACTTGCGCAACCGCTATCGCCGGCCATCGTGTTCCGCCTGGGGTGGCCCTGTAACCAGCGCATCCCCTCTGAATCCGGGTTGACGCGTCCACGGTCAACCGTCAATTTCTTGGACTGTCCACCCCCTCTGAGAGCACACATGCGGCTGCAATCAATTTCGATCCGAAATTTCCGATGCTACCGTGACGAAATGACCGTCGTCCTGTCCGACCTGACAACGTTCGTCGGGAAAAACGATATCGGGAAGTCTACCGTCCTCGAAGCATTAGAGATTTTTTTCAACAACGAGACAGTCAAGATCGATAGCAGCGATGCCAACGTCTTCACTGACGATAAGACGGTAGCCATCACTTGTGAGTTCTCCGATCTACCCGAGACACTGACCCTCGATGCCGGCGCGGAGACAACGCTGGCTGCAGAGTATCTGCTGACGGCTAATGGAGCGCTGAAGATCCGCAAGACCTTTGACTGCAGCAAGAAGACTGTCTCCTGCGAGGTTGCGATCCTAGCTAACCACCCCACGGCGCCTGGCGTCGCGGATCTCCTCGACCTGAAGGAACGCGACTTGCAGCGGCGCGTGGAAGATCAGAAGCTGGATGTTGCAAGAAAGGGCAATCCTGGTATGCGTCAAGCGCTCTGGGCCGCGGCCGGTGACCTTAGTTTGGCTGAGGTCGAGATCCACGTCACGAAGCCGAAAGAAGACAGCAAGCGCATCTGGGACCAGCTTGAACCGCATCTTCCTCTCTTTGCCTTGTTTCAAAGTGATCGGAGCAGCCGGGATTCAGATGGTGAGGTGCAGAATCCAATGAAGGCCGCTGTTGCCGCTGCGATTGCGGAAGTGCAGGACGACATCGAGCGCATTCAGTTGAAGGTGCGTGAGAAGGCTGAGCAGATCGCCAGAACCACGCACGAAGCACTGAAGACTATTGATCCGAGCTTGGCTAGGGAGCTGACACCTCAGTTCGCGCCGCCGACGGCCTCCAAATGGACTGGCCTCTTCTCAGTCAGTCTCGATACTGATGATGGCATTGCGTTGAACAAGCGTGGCAGCGGGGTTCGCCGCCTCATCCTAGTGAGCTTCTTCAAGGCCGAGGCGGAGCGCAGGCTTCGCGGTGGCACGACTCGAAATATCATCTATGCGATCGAGGAGCCCGAAACGGCTCAGCATCCCAACAACCAGCGCATCCTGATCGAGTCGTTCAAGGGCCTGGCTAGCGAACCCGGGTGCCAAATTATCCTCACCACGCATAGCCCAGGGTTCGCGTCTGAGTTGCCCATTGAAAGCATCCGATTCGTGACTCGCGATGATGGCATGAAGCCGAGGATCGAGGCAGGTGTGGACGTCTTCGGCAGTGTCGCGGAGACGCTCGGAGTCGTCCCGGATAGCCGTGTCAAGGTGCTCCTCTGCGTCGAGGGTCCAACTGATATCGCCGCACTGAAATGCTTGAGTCGGGCACTACATGCGGCCGATCAATCGCTACCGAATCTCGAGACTGACCCGCGAGTGGCGTTCGTCCCCTTAGGCGGCTCAGCTCTCAAGCATTGGGTCGCCGAGCACTACCTGCGTCAGCTCAACTGTCCAGAGGTTCATATCTATGACAGCGATGTCGTCAGCTACGGCGAAGCAATCAATGCGGTCAACGGGCGCGGGGATGGGTCTTGGGGCGTACTAACTGCTAAGCATGAGATCGAGTGCTATCTGCATCCTGACGCGATCAGAGAGGCCTTTGGAGTCGATGTCGCCGTTGCCGATCAACCCGATGCCGCCGGCAAGGCTGTCCCGAAGTTGTTTGCGGAAGTTTTCTCCGCCCAGCAAGGATTTGACGGCGTAATGAAGGATACGCCTGCGAAAATTCGCTTGGCCGACAAGGCGTTCCCGCTGATGACAGCGGAGCGGTTGGCTGCCCGCGATCCGGCGGGCGAAGTGCTTGGGTGGCTGCGCAGACTTGGCGCCATGCTTTGACGCAGCTTACTTCCATATATTGCCCAGCAGATGTCGCTCTCCGGCCACTGTTAGACATTCGACAGGCAAGTCTGGATCGCTAACGATATCCAAGGGCATCATGGATACCTACAAACCTTTGGGAGGAATGTTGATGAGTAAGCCTGTAATTCCAAATATGCGGATGTGGGCGCGCAATCTCAGCACTGCGCAAGGTGGCGGATTGTCGACCGCTCAGTACGGCGGCATGTCTACATCGCAATACGGAGGAGCTTCGACCTCTCAGTACGGAGGGTTATCTACCTCGCAGTACGGAGGTATGTCCACTTCTCAGTACGGAGGGCTCTCGACAGCTCAATATGGCGGTCTCTCAACAGCGCAGTACGGCGGGCTCTCTACCGCACAATACGGCGGCCTTTCCACTGCGCAGGGCGGCGGCATGTCTACCTCATCTAGCAGCGTGTATATGAGCAACATTCCGCCATGGCCTTACTTCGTTCGGGAGTTGGAGATGCGAGGGTATCAGCAGCAAGCAGATCTCATTCGTCGGTACCTACCGCAAGATCTCTGGCCTGAAAATTTTTTCTAGGGTGAAACCTAGCAATTCATTCGGCTCTGGCGCGGGGCCCCTTGCGCGGCCCGTCCAAAGGCAGCCATCGGCCACAAGCGGACGGTCGACCGCCACTGTCCGAGCTCCGGTTTCTGATCCGAAGAAGGCCCCCGTGACTTCTGAAAGAATACGGAATCATCGTTCAAAATCCTTGGCGCATGCAAACAGAGAGAGCCTTACTCGTGGGTGCAGTGTCGCTCGTCAAACACCGTTTTCGCGGTGAAGGCCAGATGGTGCTTGCTGTGCGCGACGAGATTGATGCTGCGATGAAGCAGAATGGCTTTCTGACGGGGGCTCCGTTCAAGACAGTAAGTGTGATTATCAGATATGCAGACCAGGACAACATGCGTACTGAGATCGGTCGAATTAACCAAAGAAACGGCATCAT
The DNA here is from genome assembly GCF_000319775.1 of Cupriavidus sp. HMR-1. Lineage (NCBI taxonomy): Bacteria > Pseudomonadati > Pseudomonadota > Betaproteobacteria > Burkholderiales > Burkholderiaceae > Cupriavidus > Cupriavidus sp. HMR-1. The sequence continues at coordinate 6,109 of NZ_ANKP01000156.1, read as the reverse complement.
CCCCGTAGCCGTCCAGGTCAACATAACGCGCTTGAGTGCAATGGGTGCGGTGGAGTTGCAACAGGCATTTCGCAAGCTGCTGATCGAGGTTTTGTGCGACGTGGCGGCGAACTTCGACTTGCCATACGCGTTCCTCGATGCAATGCGAGCCAATCCGGCACCTGCATGAACAAGTAGACGCGTGTCTTTTTGTGCATCTGAGCGTGAACTGATAACCGGCTCTGGTCGGAATGTCGTTTCCAGGCTAGGGCTGCGGGCTGCTCCCGGCCAGGAGCGGCCTTTCGGTACACTGTTGCATCACGCCACGACAAGCCGAGACCATGCCGCTTTCCGACAACGCATTCGGGCACCTTGAGCTTGATCACATATATGCGTTTGTCGAATCGGAAGCATCTGCGCGGCAGTTGCTTGCGAGGCACCATCTACAGGCCCTCTGGCCCGCTATGGTCCATCAGGGGCAAGGCACAGCCTCCATCGCAGTCGGCTACGCAGATGGGTATATTGAGTTGGTATGGGTAACCGACTCCGACTTGCTTCGCTCGGCGGAGCAACAGCATCGTGCCAATCTGACAGCGAGAGCTCATTGGCGATCGACCAATGCCGTGCCGTTCGGGATAGGGCTTCGAGCCAAAAATGGGCAGATCGAGCTTCCGGACAGCCTATGGCGGCCATACTCGCCAACCTGGCTGCGTGGTGGCACGCCCATTCAAATGCTCGGCGCGGTCCAATGCGAGATTTGGCGACCGTCGGTCTTCGTTGTGCCTGAGGTCATCGCATATCCGACACTGCTGAATGGCATCCCTGAGGAGCTCAGCAAAAGTCTGCACAAGCGATCCTTAAACGGTGCAAAACTATCCGCACCGGGGATGCGAATCGAAGCGCTTGTGGACCTAGGCGCGGCAGCCGGGATCTCCCTGTCTCGAAGCTCGCTTTCGCCGTCGCTATATATCCCCGACGCGTTGGAACTCATACTGCCCCAATGACCGCCTAGGGTCGATCAGTGACTGCCGGGCATGACGGCGGCCAGCCGGCCGGCCGAGTCCGGCCAAGAGCAGTCACTCCGCCTGATTACCAAAATCGGCGACAATCCTTCTCACGCTAAACCAGCGCAACGTTTCCTTCGTTCATGGCCAGGTTATTTCCAACACTCGATCACACTGAATTTCGCAGCCAAGGCGAATTCACGCTCTTTCAAGAGCTGGCGGCACTCGACGATGCGTTCACCGTCATTCACTCGCTTCCTTGGCTGCGAGGCAGGACCAAGCGGGTGTACTCCCAAGAGCTCCAGAAGTACCTGCAGGTCTCCTTGGAAAAGAAGCATCTGTCCGGAGAGGTGGACTTCGTAATCCTGCATGCGGAGCTGGGTATGCTTTGCATCGAGACGAAGTCGGGTCTGTACAAGCCTTCGGGTGTTCGATTCATTCACGAACGTGACGGATACGAAATCGATCCGCTGACTCAGGTCAAGGACAACACTTTCGTCCTCGCCGAGATGCTGCAGTCGTGGCAGATAAAGTGTCCGGTCGGCTACGCAGTACACTTCCCAGACTTCGATCTCGAGAGCTCACAGATTGCCAACGCGTACGTGCCGCTCGGCCGGCCGCTCCCCGACGGCATTCTGATCCTACAGAAGCATCGTCGGGATATACCTTCGCGCATCGTGCAACTAATGGCGCACTGGAAGACCGCACTGAACTATGGCGGCCAGAACAACTTCAGTCGTGAAATCGATAAATTCCTCAACGCCGTCTGGCCGCGAGAAGCGCGGGAAGGGCATCTCGGACGCAAGATCGTCGCCGACGGCGAGTTGTGGCTTCGATTGGACGACAAGCAAGCGAAACAAGTGGCGTTGTGCCTCGACTCCGATCGGAGGCTGATCGCGGGTTTCTCGGGCAGCGGCAAGACGCTCATTGCGCGCTCCCTCGCCGAGCAGGTCGCGTCTCAGGACCTCAAGGTACTCTTCCTTCTGAAGAACCGTCAGATCACGCAGAAGGTAGCCGCTCAATTGAACCATCTCGGCCAGGCGGTCGCAGTTCAGACCTTCCATTCCTACTGTGAGTCCCTGGGCACACGGAACAGGGACAGCAGCTCTGGTGAGACCAACTATGACGAGCATTATCTGGCCCTGCATGGGAAGGTAGATCGCCAGTACGCGGTGCTGATCGTCGATGAAGCCCAGGCGCTCAACGAGGCAGATCATTTGGCTCTGCACAGCCATTTTGCAAATGCGCGCAAGTTCGTCTTTGCTGATGAGCTCCAGGTGCTTCCCGGCATCGAGAAGGGCAGCTCCTATCGATTCCTAGAGGATACCTACGGAGAGCGATTCTTCTATCTGGCGACGATCTACCGGAATCCCGGAGGCATTACTCAGGCGATGGTGGAGATGCGACCGCCACGGCACGAGGTGAACTGCCCTCGTCCGATCGCCGAGGAGGACTTGTCCAGAAGGATCAGCTGGGATGTTTCCAAGAGCATTCAGACCTTGATGGCGGATCTCTCGAAGGCTGGTGTCATGAGGCAGGACATGATCGTGCTCAGCCAGTTCTCCTCGTCGCTTGAGGGGATTGATGTCGCACAATCCACAATCTCGGCGTATCGCGGCATGGAGAAGCCCGTCGTCATCGTCGTGGCGAGTATCGACATGGATGACACCACATTGGCTTGCGCTCTCGGGCGAGCAACCACACGCGCTTACATTATCGTACCCATTGAACTGGTCACTTGCCCGAGCCACGTGAAGTCGGATTTCCTGCGCAGGGGCTTGGAGACGATCGATCTCGCGCCGCTGCTCGAACAGGATGAGCGTGGTCCGGAACCTCGGATCGTCACCAACAGGGTGAAGAAATACGCAGGCTTAGTCGGAAGACACGAGATATTCGGTGAAGGATTCTCCTATGCAATTCGATGGAGGCGATGGTTCTATGAAGGTGGAGCTAGATGGAGCAACCGTGGAGTTCAGCTCTGGGGCTGGTGGCTCTCACTAACGACAAGCCTTCCCATCTCCGGGATCGACCCTGAGCGTAACGAGCCGACCGGGTGCTTTCTCCGCCACTGCGTCGAATGCAACACCATGACGCCGCATATGCCGTTTCGGACATGTTCGACTTGCCCGGCCGCACCATTGGACGAATCCAGGACCTCTGAGATCGTCCTGCAGGCGGCCGCATTTGGCATCGCGCGATCAGGAGCGTGGGGGCAATCTCTGATTAATGTGGCGGCATTGGTCGGTGATTTCCAATTTCCTGGCTCTAGTTACGAAGTGCATGGGCGGACTGAAATGCCTGTTCTGTTCCTCGCCACTACGATCGTCGAGTTTCGGATGCGCCAAGGGGCGACAGTTGCCACGAAATCTCAGATGGAGCAGTGGCTGCGAGATATGTTGGTGGCCAGCGATTTAGATGGCTCAATCGAGAACCTTGCGGGCCGCACGATCAGTAGTCTCTGCGCCCAGAAGCTACTGCTGAAAATTGGCACCGGCCGATACCGACTAACGGATCTTCAATAGCCTCGAAAGCGGGGCTCCTTGAGCCCCGCCCTGCGGTATCAAGCCTTCGACAGGTCCGCGTCCGTCAAAAGCAGTTGCCAGATCCATTCGCCCATAGCGGCGAAAACCGTGTTGAGTAAGACCGGACCGCGATGGTGCAGATTTCGGTTCGAATCTTCTGTAGCCATGAGTGTGGCGCGGAAGTGCCAACAAGCAGCGGATGGCGAGTGGCCGTTCTTCGCCGATTGAGGGAGGTCGCCACCGGCCGCTTTGCGGATTCCAGGTCTTCAAGATCAAGGTTCGGCCGAGTGACCGGTTCGGAGGAAGTTGTCTGACCGAGTTGGGTCGGTAGTTGCCTCTGGCGCCAAGAAGCCCGTGTTCGGATAGGCCAAGGGCGGAGACTGGCCATCTACGGACGCTTGCCCACACCATTGCGTAGACATTTCGACGTCAGCTTCCCTACCGACAGCGGGGAGCAGTCATGAGAAAGGGGCGAGGGCGTGCGACGGACTGTCGCTGCTTGAGGTAGCCGTACGCGGCCTAGCGCGCGCTTGGCGACCGACCAGGGTAAGGCCGTCAACGTGTGGCTGCGCCACCTTGGCCCGCTGGATCGCGCGTTCGCGCGTCACGAGGGCGAACGCTGCGCGCCGCGCTCGGATTGCCTCAGGCGCCTCGGCCTGCTTGCCGAGGCAGGGGTGGTGGCGGGCCTTGGCCTTCATAGTGGGACACCTTGGCGTAGGAACCCGACCATTCTGCCATCGACGTCGAAAGCTACCCCAAAAGCGCAAGCTTTCCGCGGTTTGAGTCCGACGGAGTTGACGCATAGTCTAGGCATCCCCGCGCTTAGCGCATCGACCCCGCAGCATCGCTTCCTGCGCGCGTACTTGCGACGCCTCCTGCACTCGTCATCCGTCAATGTTGACGCCGCCGTACGCCCATTTCCGGGCAGCCCGCGCCGGTGCTGACGCTGCGGCAATCTGGTCAAACGATTACAGAACAGATCCGTTTTAACCGTTCTAGGACCTCGTAACGGAAAGCTAGAAAGAAAACCCCCGCCTTTGAGCGGGGGTTTTCTTTTTTATCAGTACTTTTTGGGTGGTGGTGCCTTGGGCCCCATCGATGAAAACATGGGTGTGGTGGTCCTGGAGGCGCTCACTGACTGGCCGGAGAATTCCGAGCGATTGAAGATGGCGGACGGGAAACGCTAGTTCATGGACCATGGTGCGTAGCGATTGCAGCAGGACTATGTTGCGCTGGTCTTGAGCGGAGCCGATTGCCTGACCGCCATGAGCGCCAAGATCGCCACCATGCCAAGCGCGGAAGACAACCACAGCGACTTCGCTCCGAACTGGTCCAGACACATCCCGAAAATCCAGGGTGCTAACGCTTGTGCGACGCGGGCCGGGACCATCAATACTCCCTGGCGATGACCATAGCCGCCCGGTCCGAAAATGACCAACGGCAGCGTGCCCTTGGCAATGGTGAGGATGCCGTTGCCGGCTCCGTGCAACACGCCGAACAAGGCCGCGGCAGGCGCTCCGACCAGGCCGAATGCAAGTGCGCCAAGGGGATGAAGTGCTGCCGCGATCCGGGCGGACAGCAAGGGATGGACCTTGCGCAGTAGGCCGAACTCCAGAATCCGGGCACCAACCTGCGCCGGGCCGATCAGCGCGCCCACCATAACGGCCGTGGCCAGAGACGCGCCACCCGCTTGAAGCAGCCGCGGCAAATGTGCCGCCATCGCAGTGCTGATAAACCAGGTCGCCGCGAAAACGAAAGCCAACGCATAGGAGTCCGCTCGTTGCGAACGCTCGTCAGCAGGTTGCGTCAGCTCGCTGACCGTTGGCGACGCAGGCCTGCTCGGTGCAGTTGCCGTGGCGACTACGCGCGGCATGCTCAGGTTCAGCGCAAGTCCTAGCGTGAGATGCAACGCCGCCCAGGACAAGCAGGCCCCCCGCCATCCGATGTGCGCCTCCATAAAGGTGGAAAGCGGCCAGCCGACCGTGCTGGCAAAGCCAGCGATCAGCGTGATCCCGGTGATGGCACCGCGTGAGCGGTTGCCATAGAGCGCGACCAGTGTTGCGAAAGCGGCTTCGTAGAGGCCGGCACCCATGCCGATGCCAAGAATTACCCATGCGGCAAAGAGTCCGACGACGCCCTGCGCCACGCCTAGCCCGGCAAGCCCGATGGCGAAAACAAGACTCGTTGCCACGAGGACAGATCGCCCACCGGTACGATCGATCATCCGTCCGGCTGTAGGTCCGAGCAGTGCCGATACCACCAGCGCGACGCTGAACGCCGCAAAGATCGTCGGCGTCGAGACGCCGAGATCCTGCGCCATCGGCGTTGCCAGCATGGCCGGCAGGTAGTACGTCGAACCCCAGGCCAGCGTCTGGGCGACTCCCAGCCTGGCAATCACGCTACTGCTCGGCTCCATGGCCCGTCCCGTGTCTTGTTATTCCACTTCGCCGCGATCGGTGTCGCTGATCTGGGCTTCGATCTCGTGACTCATGGCTGCTGCCGCGAGCGTCGTCGCGTTGACCGGAGCGGCTTCCTTGCGCTCGCTGTAGCGATCGGTCAGGTAGTCGCTGCGATCGCGCACTGTGCATAAGCAGCTTTCGTGAT
>NZ_ANKP01000155.1:0-13543 GCF_000319775.1 Cupriavidus sp. HMR-1 | reverse complement strand
CGAGCGCCAGCGCGGCGGCGACCACGGCGCGTCCGAGCGCGACGAACGTCGCGTCCAGCTCGGCCACGGCCATGCGCGTGAAAGGCAGCGTCTGGCTGAAGATCGCCACGCCGATGAAGCCCAGCAGCATGCCGCCGGAGGGAGGGGAGTGATTCGGGTCCTTCATGATGCTCTCAATGCGGTTGGCCTGCGACGGCGATCCAGACGGCGGTCAGCGCCAGTGCCAGGCCCATCGTGCCGTTGAACCAGCGCACGCGATTGCCCTCCATCAGCCAGCGCCGCAGCGATGCGCCAAGCACGCCATAGGCGCCATTGCTGAAGAAGCCGAACAGCGCGAATATCGCGCTGACCAGCACCACGCGCTGCCCCGGCGAGGGGGCGCCCGCCATATACGATGCGGCCACCGCCAGCGCTAGCATCCATGCCTTGATGTTGGCGTACTGCAGTGCCGCCGATTGCCAGACATTCATCGGCTTGAGCACGGTCTTTTCCGCCAGCGACGTGCTGCGCGCGATGCGATACGCCAGCCACAGCAGATAGAGCACGCCCACCACGTGAATCACGGTGGCCAGCATCGGGCTGGCCAGGATCAGCGCGCCGACGCCGGTGGTGCACAGCGCGACGATGCTGGCGAAGCCGAACGACACCCCGACGCAATGCGGGAGCGTGGCGCGCAGGCCGAAGTTGGCGCCGGTGACGGCGGCGATCGTCGTGTTCGGGCCGGGCGTGAAGGCGCCCACCGCGAGCAGCGTGACCAATGCAAGGAACTGGGCTGTCGAGAGCCCCGTGAGCCAGGCTTCCATATTCTGTGTTTCGGGGGCGCTGTTATGCGAAGTTCACGACCACGCGGCGGTTCGTGCGGCTCTTCTTCTCGATCTTGGTCACGGCCACCGCGCCGATCTCGCCCGTGTTGGCCACGTGCGTGCCGCCGCAGGGCTGACGGTCCACGCCGGGGATCTCGATGATGCGGATCGTCGATGTGCCGGCCGGCGGCGCCGCGCCGATCGTGCGCACGAGGTCGGGCTGGGCGGCCAGTTCCTCGGGCGTGATGCGGTCGATGGTGACCGGCGTCTTCGCGTTGATCAGCGCGTTGAGCTGTTCGGTCAGCACGGCCTTGTCGAGCGTGGATTCGGGCAGGTCGAAGTCGATGCGCGCGGAGTCAGGCGAGATGCCGCAGCCCGTCACCGGCACCGGGATCAGCGACCCGAGCAGATGCAGGCACGTATGCAGGCGCATCAGCCGGTGGCGGCGGGCCCAGTCGATCTTCACTTCGACACGGTCGCCGGCCTGCAGCGCCGGAGCGTCGGGGGCGGGGACGTGCAGGATGCGCTGGCGGTCGTCGGCGTAGACGGTATCGGCCAGTGTGACGATGCGGCCGTCGGCGGTGGTCAGGGTGCCGGTGTCGCCCGCTTGTCCACCGCTACGCGCGTAGCAGACGGTCTGGTCGAGTTCGATGCCGGCTTCGCTGACGGCCAGCACCGTGGCCTGGCAGTGGTCCAGGTAGGCGTCGTCGTCGAAGCGCTTTTGTGTGGTGGCGGGCATCGGGGGAGCTCCTTTGGTGTGTGTCGTTTATCGCAGGGTCTTGATGCCCGCTGGGGTTTCGATGTCGGCGGCCAGCAGAGGCGGGCCGTCGCCTTGTTCGATCTCGATCAGGTCCGTGGCGCCGATCCACGCCAGTCCTTGGCGCAACAGTTCCGCGTGCGGATGCTGGCCGTGCAGTCGGCGCAACGCCAGGTCATGGCCCGGCAGGCTGACTGCCGGATGGTTTGCCACGTCCCACTGGATCAGCGTGGGAAACAGGCCATCGCCCGCATTCGCCGCCTCGCCGGTCCAGGCGGGCAGGCTGCCGTCGTCAGGCACGGTCAGGCGCCAGCGCAGGTCGCCGCGCGTCATGGGAATGACGGGGGCGATCCGGTCCGGGTACTGCGCCTGCCAGCGCGACAGATCGGCCGGACGCTCGACGCGGGCCGCCCAGTGCGCCAGGAACGGGCCATCGCGCAGTCGCTGGCGCATCAGGTCGCCATCCAGGCCGAACCAGCGTGGCCGATCAGGTGCCGCCGCCGACGGATCGATCGCGATGACTTCGAGGTACAGGCCGCCGTAGAGACCCATCACGCGGTTGTGCGTGCCCATGCGCGGATGAGTGCCGCCACCTTGCGGAGCGACGCCGAGCGCGCTGGCCACATACTCGGCGCCCGAGTCCAGGTCGGGCGCGGCAATCACGAGATGGTCGATGGCAAGTGTCATGGTCGGTTGATGTTAGTCAAGCTCGTCGGTACAGTACCGATACAGTTGAGCAGATCGTCTTCAGTACAGTTGCGGGAGCGCCACATGGAAGGTAGCCAGAAGGATAGCCGGGGGGATCCTGGCAGTGCCGCAGGCGGCACACGGCCGTTGCGGCTCGTGATGCCAGCGACGGGGCTCGAGCAGCTTCCGGACCCGATTCCGTCGGCCCAGATGACGCTGGTGGAGCAGTTGACCGAGTGGGCGCGGCTGCGTATCGACGAACGGGTGTTCCGGGCCGGAATGCGTATGCCGTCGATCCGTCAGTTGGCGACCGAGAAGAGCATTTCGCGTTTTACCGTGGTGGAGGCCTACGAGCGGCTGGTGGCGCTGGGCTATCTCGAATCGCGCCGCGGCTCGGGTTTCTACGTCCGTGAGCGCACGCCGCTTGCGTCCACCGTGGCGCCACCGGCCACGCCGGCGATCCGCAACGTTGATGTCACCTGGCTGCTGCGCAGCATGTTCCATTCGGCCGAGAGCCACAAGGCGCCTGGCTGGGGCTTCTTGCCCAACGAATGGCTGGACGGCGAACTGGTCTCGGGCGCGCTGCGCAGCCTGGGCCGTCAGCCCGGCAGTCATTTCCTGGTCAGTGGCACGCCGCAGGGTTTTCTGCCGCTGCGGCAGCAACTGCGCACGCGGCTCGAAGAACTGGAGATCGGCGTCACGCCGGACCAGATCGTGATGACGTCCGGCATCACGCAGGCGTTCGACCTGATCGCGCGCCAGTTCCTGCAGCCGGGCGACACGGTGGTGGTAGGCGACCCGGCCTGGTTCGTAATGTTCGCCCGCTTCGCCACGCAGGGCGCCAACGTGATCGGTGTGCCCTATACCGTGGAGGGCCCCGACGTGGAGGCGCTGGAACGGATCGTCCAGGCACACCGGCCGAAGCTGCTGGTGGTCAACTCCGTGCTGCACAACCCGACCGGGACGTCGCTGTCCGCCGCCCGCGCTTTCCGGCTGCTGCAACTGGCCGAACAGTACGATTTCACGATCGTCGAGGATGACATCTACAGCGATCTCTGCCCTCCGGGCCACGCCGCTACCCGGCTGGCCAGCCTGGACCAGCTCAAGCGCGTGATTTACCTGGGCAGCTTCTCCAAGACGCTGGCCGCCAACCTGCGCGTGGGCTTTATCGCCGCCAGTCCGGACCTGGCCGTGACCTTGACCGACAGCAAGCTCGTGACCGGTATGGCCTCGCCCGAAGTCAACGAACGCGTGGTCTACAAGGTGCTGACGGAAGGGCACTACCGCAAGCACGTGGAGCGCGTGCGCGGCCGGCTGGACCGGGCGCGCGACGAGACGCGCGAGCAGCTCGAGCGGCTGGGTTTGCGCATCTTCCCGGGCAATCATGCGGGCATCTACCTGTGGGCCGATACCGGCGTGGACACCAACGTGATCGCCACGGCCGGGCACGAGGAAGGCTATCTGTTCGCGCCGGGCAGCCTGTTTTCGCCGTCGCAGATGCCTTCCACGTGGACGCGCTTCAACGTGGCCAGCAGCAGCGATCCGGGCATGCTCCGGTTCCTGGCCGGCCAGATGGACCGCTTGTCCGGCCCGTCGGGCCTGTCAGGGCTGTCTGGCCTGCCCGCCAACGCCGGGGCTTGAAAAACCGGCTGCCGATCCCTATTTCCACACGCATCGATCCCGGTCCGGACCCACGGACCAGGGCAAATACGCGCCCGTTTTCGTTTTCAAGAGGAGAACCATGACCGCACCGCACGAAACGATGAGCTTCCAGGCGGAAGTGAAGCAGCTACTGCACCTGATGATCCACTCGCTGTACAGCAACAAGGAGATCTTCCTGCGCGAGCTGGTATCGAATGCTTCCGACGCCACCGACAAGCTGCGCTTCGAGGCGATCGCGAATCCCGCGCTGCTCGAGAACGATGCCGACCTGGCGATCCGGATCGAAGCCGATCCCGCCGCCCGCACGCTGAAGATCACCGACAACGGCATCGGCATGAGCCGTGACGAGGCGATCCGCAATCTCGGCACCATCGCGCGGTCGGGCACCAAGGAGTTCTTCCAGCAGCTTTCCGGCGACCAGCAGAAGGACGCCGCGCTGATTGGCCAGTTTGGCGTGGGCTTCTACTCGGCATTCATCGTGGCCGACAAGGTCACCGTGGAAACGCGTCGCGCGGGTCTTGCCGCCGACGAGGCCGTGCGCTGGGAAAGCGCCGGTGATGGCGAGTTCAGCATCGATGCGATCAACCGCGCCGAGCGCGGCAGCACGATCACGCTGCATCTGCGCGAGGGCGAGGACGACTTCCTGTCGTCGTACCGCCTGCAGAACATCATCCGCAAGTACTCGGACCACATTTCGCTGCCGATCCGGATGCCCAAGGAGGAATGGGATGCCGAGGCGCAGCAGCAGAAGGTCACCGGCGAGTGGGAGAGCGTGAACCAGGCCAGCGCGCTCTGGACTCGCAGCAAGTCGGACATCACGGACGAGCAGTACCAGGCGTTCTATCAGCATATCGCGCACGATCACGAGGCGCCGCTGGCCTGGACCCACAATCGCGTGGAAGGCCGCAGCGAGTACACGCAGCTGCTGTACATCCCGGCGCGCGCACCGTTCGACCTGTGGGACCGCAATCACAAGGCCGGCCTGAAGCTGTACGTGAAGCGCGTGTTCATCATGGATGACGCGGACCAGCTCCTGCCAGCGTACCTGCGCTGGGTCAAGGGCGTGGTCGATTCGGCGGACCTGCCGCTGAACGTGTCGCGTGAACTGCTGCAGGAGAGCCGCGATGTGAAGGCGATCCGCGAGGGCTGCGCCAAGCGCGTGCTGTCGATGCTGGAGGCGATGGCCGATAGCGAAGACGAGGCCGAACGCGCCAAGTACAAGACCTTCTGGGAACAGTTCGGTCAGGTGCTCAAGGAAGGCGTTGGCGAAGACCATGGCAACGGCGAGCGCATCGCCAAGCTGCTGCGCTTCGCGACCACGCATGGCGACACGGCCGAACAGTCGGTCTCGCTGGTCGACTACGTGGGCCGCATGAAGGAAGGGCAGGACAAGATCTACTACGTCACGGCCGATACCTGGGTGGCGGCGAAGTCGAGCCCGCACCTCGAGGTGTTCCGCAAGAAGGGCATCGAAGTGGTGCTGCTGACCGACCGCGTTGACGAATGGTTGCTGTCTTATCTGCACGAGTTCGACGGCAAGCAACTGGTATCGGTGGCCCGTGGCGACCTGGACCTGGGCGCGCTGGCCGACGAAGCCGAGAAGGCCGAGCAGGAGAAGGCCAGCGCCGACTGGAAGGAAGTGGTCGACCGCGCGAAGTCCGTGCTCGAAGGCAAGGCCAAGGACGTGCGCGTGACGCTGCGTCTGACCGATTCGGCATCGTGCCTGGTGTCCGACGATGGCGACATGAGCGGCTATCTGCAGCGTCTGCTAAAGCAGGCAGGCCAGAAGGCGCCCGATGCCCAGCCGATCCTGGAGCTAAATCCGGAACACGCGCTGGTGAAGAAGCTGCGCGATCTGCCGGATGGCGAAGCCTTCGGCGACCGTGTGCGCGTGCTGTTCGACCAGGCGTTGCTGGCCGAGGGCGGCATGCTCGACGATCCGGCTGCCTATGTGCAGCGGGTGAATCGACTGCTGGCCTGATCAGTATCGTCGTTTCGGTATCGTCGTATGAAACGCCTGCCCTCTCACCCGACCATTCTTCCCGTGCACGGGAAAGGGTATCGCGGCGGAGGGCAGGACTTTCCAGCTTCCAGTACCTCTTCCCGATGACCACCAAGCGCTGCTTTCCTCCGGTCGTCGACATTCACACTCGCGTGCTTGTGCTCGGCAGCCTGCCGGGCGAAGTCTCTCTCGCGCAGTCACGCTATTACGCGCACAAGCAGAATCGTTTCTGGCATTTGATGAGCGATGTGCTCGGCGTCGATCTGGTCGGCCTCGAGTACGAAGCTAGATTGCAGACACTGCTCGGCCATCGCGTCGGCCTGTGGGACGTTGTGGCCGAGGCACGACGCGAGGGCAGCCTCGATAGCAGCATCCGCGATCATCAGGGCAACGATCTGATCGGCCTGATCGCGACGCTGCCGACGCTCAAGGCCATCGCATTCAATGGCGGCACCGCCGCGAAGATCGGCGAGAAGACGCTTGCGGACCATGGCGATCGCCATGCGATCCTGCGATTGCCATCGAGCAGCCCGGCTTACACGCTGGCCTATGCGGAAAAACGCAAGGCCTGGGAGAGCCTGCGCGACTGGCTCGACTGATCCGTCGACGCTGAATTCTGCCGTACGGCCGTGCGCATCTCCAGCGCATGGTTGGCACACGCGCTCGTACGTAGGCGAGACCTCGATTTGATGCAACGCAAATCGGGCACCCGATTCAAAAAAATCAATTCGCCTACTGGAAATATTCAGAATCCTCGGTCGAATCATTGACTATCATATTCAATTGATAAGTCAATGATTCGGTCATGCTCGCCCAGGTATGACCGTTTCTTTAATGGTGCAAGGCTCCACCACGTGTTTCGTTTTTTTCCCCAAGGCATCACGAAGTACCCCACACGAGAAGACGACCATGTCCCAGGAACAAGAACCGCGTCGCCGATTTTTTCGGCAGATGCTGGCAGTCGTGCCCGCTGCATCCGTTGCGACAGGTGCAGCGATATCACAATCCGCGTGCTCGGAGTCTCCCGGGCCGCAGTCCGCAAATGCCGGAAATGTCGGGCCCTACAAGCCTAACTATTTCACTGCCGACGAATGGAAATTCGTACAGGCGGCGGTCGACCGGCTGATTCCCGAGGATGAATTGGGGCCGGGTGCGCTTAAAGCGGGCGTTCCGGAATATATCGACCGGCAGATGGACACGCCCTACGGGCACGGCAAGCTCTGGTACATGCAGGGGCCATTTCATCCCGATGTGCCCGCAGAGCTTGGCTTCCAGATGAATCTCGCACCGCGCGACATATATCGTCTCGGCGTGAAGGCTTGCGACGAATACTGCAAGAAACAGTACGGCGGCAAGGCATTTGCCGATCTCTCCAAGGAAGACCAGGAAAGCGTGCTTGGCCAGATGGAACACGCCAAGCTCTCGTTCGATGCGGTACCGGTCAGGACGTTCTTCTCCTATCTGCTGAACAACACGAAAGAGGGCTTCTTTGCCGATCCGATCTACGGCGGCAACAAGGGCATGGTGGGCTGGAAGATGGTCGGCTTCCCCGGCGCACGGGCGGATTTCGCGGACTGGATCGATCAGCCAGGGGTGAAGTATCCCTATGGTCCGGTGTCGATCGACGGACGGAGGGGATAAGCATGGCGATCAAGAAGGACAAGGTCGATTGCGTGGTGATCGGTTTCGGCTGGACTGGCGCGATTCTCGCCCAGGAACTGACCGATGCGGGGCTCGACGTCGTGGCGCTCGAACGTGGCGCGATGCGCGATACCCCGACCGATGCCGAGTATCCGAAAGTCGTCGACGAACTGAAGTACGTCGTGCGCGGAGAGTTGTTTCAGGATCTCTCCCGGGAGACGGTCACGATCCGTCACGGCGTGGACGACCTGGCGGTGCCGTATCGGCAGAACGGCTCGTTCCTGCTTGGCAATGGCGTGGGCGGCGCGGGCTTTCACTGGAACGGCATGCACTATCGCGTTCTGCCGGAAGAACTGCAGTTGCGCAGCCGCTACGTGGATCGCTATGGCAAGAAGTTCATTCCCGAAGGGATGCAGGTGCAGGACTTCGGTGTCACGTACGACGAACTCGAGCCACACTTCGACTTCGCCGAGAAAGTGTTCGGCACGTCGGGGACGGCCGGCAACCTGAATGGCAAGATCCAGCCGGGCGGCAATCCGCTCGAAGGCCACCGGTCGAGCGAGTACCCGACCCCGGCGCTGAAGAATTCGCTCGGCGCGCAACTGTTTGAGAAAGCCGCGCGCGAGGCGGGCTTCCACCCGTACCCGGCACCGGCGGCGAATACGTCCGAGCCCTATACGAATCCCTACGGCGTGCGCCTTGGGCCGTGCAATTTCTGCGGCTTCTGCGAGGACTTCGGCTGCTACATGTACTCGAAGGCGTCACCGCAGACGACGATCCTGCCGGTCCTGCTGAAGAAACCCAACTTCGAGTTGCGCACGAAGGCGCAAGTCACCAGGATCCTGCTCGATTCCGACAAGAAGCGCGCGACCGGCGTGCTGTACATCGACGCCCAGGGGCGAGAGGTCGAGCAACCCGCCGATCTCGTGATCGTCGCGGCGTACCAGTTGCACAACGTGCGTCTGCTGTTGCTCTCTGGCATCGGTACGCCGTATGACCCGAAAACCGGCAAGGGTGTCGTTGGCCGCAACTACGCGTATCAGATGAACGGCGCGGTCAACGTGATGCTGCCCAAGGGAACGCTGCTCAATCCGTTCATCGGGACGGGTGCCGGCGGGGTAGGGCTGGATGACCTGAATGGCGACCAGTTCGATCATGGTCCGCTCGGCTTTCTCGGCGGGGCGAGCATTCGCCATATTCGCTATGGCGGCCGGCCCATCAAGCAGACGCCGACTGTCCCTGGCACGCCAGCGTGGGGCAGCAAGTGGAAGGCAGGTGTGGTCGATGCGTACCAGCGCTATATGACGATCGGCATTTCGGGCTCGGTCATGCCGTATCGCGATGCGTACCTCGATCTCGATCCGACGTACCGCGACGCCAATGGCCTGCCGCTGATGCGCATGACTTTCGACTGGCACGACAACGAGTACGCCATGCTGGATTACATGGGCACCCGCATGGAAGAGGTGGCCAAGGCGATGAAGCCCGAGGCGTACTACAAGGCCATCCGCAAGAAGGGCCAGCACTACGACACGCGCGTCTATCAGTCCACGCACACGACAGGCGGCGCAGTGATGGGGTCGTCGCCCGAGACCAGCGTGGTCAACAAGTATCTGCAGAGCTGGGATGTACACAACGTGTTCGTCATGGGCGCCTCGGCGTTCCCGCAGAACATGGGCTACAACCCGACCGGTCTGGTAGCCGCGCTTGCCTATCACTCCGCGAAGGCTATCCGCGAGCAGTACTTGAAGCACCCGGCGCCGCTGGTTCAGGCTTGAGGTGATGGCCATGAAAGCAAGCAAGAAAGCAACAATGGTGGTGGCGGTGTCGGCGCTGCTGGCGGCGTCGGCGTGGACCATCGGCGCGTTCGCCGATGACCGGCAGGGCGATTCGGCGACTGCCGCGCAAGTGTCGGGCGCCGATGCGCAATTGGTCGAGCGAGGCCGCTATCTCGCGACGGTGGCCGACTGCGCGGCGTGCCACACGGCGAAAAACGGCAAGCCGTTCGCAGGCGGTCTTGGCATCGAATCGCCGATTGGCCGGATCTATTCGACCAACATCACGCCGGACAAAAGCTCCGGCATCGGCAAGTTCAGCTACGACGATTTCGATCGCGCCGTGCGCCACGGCATAGCCAGGGACGGCTCCACGCTGTACCCGGCCATGCCCTATGCCTCGTATGCGAAGGTGAAGCCGTCCGACATGCAGGCGCTATACGCGTACTTCATGCATGGTGTGCAGCCAATTGAGCGGGCCAACAAGGCGACCGATATTCCATGGCCGCTGTCGATGCGCTGGCCATTGCGTTTCTGGCGCATGGCTTTCGCCCCGGAGGTGGCCACCGACGACCCGCCGGTATCCAATGACCCGGTGGCGCGCGGCCGCTATCTGGTGGAGGGGCTCGCGCACTGCGGCGCCTGTCACACGCCTCGTGGCTGGGGGTTGCAGGAGAAGGCGCTGAGCGATGACGGCAAGACCTATCTCTCGGGAGGCGTGATCGATAACTTCCTGGCGAAGAATCTACGCGGCGACGGGAAGGATGGTCTCGGTACGTGGACGCAGGACGAGATCTTCGCGTTCCTGAAGAGCGGGCGCACCAAGCATTCAGCGGCATTCGGCGGCATGTCGGAAGTGGTCGAGAACAGCATGCAGCACGTGAACGATGCTGATCTGACGGCGATTGCGGCATACCTGAAGACGCTGGCGCCAGTGAATCCCAGTGCGGCCGTGTTGACGGCGAATGCCAGTGCGACGGACAAGCTGCGCGCCGGAACGGATCGCAGCAACGGCGCGCTGACTTTCGTCGACAACTGCGCCGCATGCCACCGCACGAGTGGCAGTGGCTACGAGAGTACGTTCCCGAGGATCGCGCTCAGCTCAACCGTGAACAGCAACGATCCAACGTCGCTGATCCACATCGTCCTGGTGGGTGGTGAGATGCCGTGGACGAAGACCGGCCCGACGCACTACGGGATGCCCGGATTCGCCAAGCGTCTGACGGATCGGGATATCGCCGATGTGCTGACGTTCGTGCGGACGAGTTGGGGGAATCAGGCGCCGCCGGTCAGCGCGGACCAGGTAGCGAAGGTGCGCAAGTCCGTTGGCGCAGCGTCTCAGCCGAAACGGCCTGAGAACAACTGACGGACGGGAAAGCGGGAGGCCGGCGCCTCCCGCTTTCCGCTACCCGCTGGTTGGGGCTCTGGCTAGCCGAAGTTCGGCTGTGTGGCCGCGTAGCTGGGCCGTGCCCGCATCGCTGCGTGAGCGCGCCGGATGTTCGGGCGTGATTCCAGCATCGCGGCACTTTCCGGAAAGCGTCCCAGGTACTCCACGATCGGGGCGAAGAACAGATCGGCCATCGTCAGCGTGTTGCCCGCCAGAAAATCGCGACCGCCGTAGGCGTGCTCGAGCGCATCGAGCTGTTTGGCGATGTCGGGCAGGGCGGCGTCGATCGTCTTGCGGTCAGGCTGGCCGTTCTCGCCACTCGGGAAGACGTACTGCAGCACGTAGCGGCGCACCATGGCGTCATACGCGTGGCAGTTGATGAGGCTGATCCATTGCTCGCAGCGTGCGCGGGCCGTGGGGCCGGCCTGCGAGATCAGGCTTGGGCCATCGAATGCTTCCTCGATATAGCTCAGGATGGCGCGTGTCTCGAAGAACTCCAGCGGACCGTCGGTGAAGGCCGGAATGCGGCCAAACGGGTTGTGCTTCAGCAATTCGGGGTCCCGCGGCGTCAGAGGATCGAGCTTGTACGCAATGCCTTTCTCTGCCAGCGCCATGCGCACGGTGCGGACATAGGTGCTGCGGCCATCGCCATAGACGGTGACGGTACCCGCGCTGCCTTCGGCATCCACGTAGTCGCTCAGACGGTTGAATACCGATTGCCAGCCGCTGGTGTGCGCATCGCGTGTGGCGGTGTCCGGGAAGCCGCTGTGACGCATGTGCAGGAGCGTGCCGCCGTCCTTGTCTGTCAGGGTCACCTCGATCAGCGTGCGGGTGCCTTCGGGCAACTCGCCACCTTCCCACTGCCAGGTGTAGGCCAGGAAATTGGCGCGGTCGATCTTCTGGTACTCGCCGCCGACCATGTGCTGCGACCCGTCACGGCCACCCATCACAAGCCGATAGCGCCCGCCGACCCGTGCATCGGCGCTGGCTTCCAGCACGCGCATGCCGCGCGGGCAATGCCAGGCCGCGAGCGCCGCCTGGTCCGTGAACGCATCGAAGACCCGTTCGCGCGGCGCGCGAATCTGGCGGGTCATCTCCAGATGAAACGTAGCAGCTTCGGTCATGACTTGAACCCCTTGTCATCGGTGACGGTATGCGCCTGCTCGACAAAGGCGACGAGCCTGTCGAGGTTGTCCTCCCAATGCCGCCGATACGTTTCCAGCCAGCCATGCGCGTCGCGAAGCGCACCGGGGCGCAAGTGACAGATGCGCCAACGCGCGTTGACTTCCCGCTCGATCAGCCCAGCATCGGCCAGCACACGCAGGTGCTTGGAGATGGCTGGAGCCGACATGTCGAACGGACGGGCGAGTTCGCTCACAGGGGCTTCACCTTCCGCCAGCCGCGCAAGAATCGCGCGACGGGTGGGGTCGGCCAGGGCGGCGAAAACCGAGGAGAGCGGGTCGTCGGAATTGGGCATGCGCTCATTTAACTCATTGGTTAAATGAAGATCAAGAAGTGTTACATGTGATCTTTGCTGCGCTGAATGGAAGGCGGTTGTCGCCTGCCGGGCGATAACCGGTCAAGCGACAACTTTTGGCCGGAAGCTGCTTGGCGGCCAGAAGCGGAAGAGCCCCTCAGGCCGTCGTATTGACCACACCGCCGGTGCTCGAGCCACTCTCTTGCTGCATGGCCTCGGCCAGCTTGGCGTACGCCTGCGACAGCGCGGCGTTGGTGGAGGACACGGCGCCTTGCAGGGTAGCGACGGTGCTCGCCTTGGTCCTTTCGTCGGTCTTGGCGTTCTGCGCGGCCTGGAGCTGCTGCATCTGGGTGGCCAGCAGTTTCTGAAGCGTTTCGATCTGCTGCTTGATCGCCTTGATGACCGCCGATTCGGTGTCGCTGCTGCTGGAGCTGTCCGTGCCGCCGGCACCCGCAGCGCCGCCGGCGCCGCCAGCCTTGCCGCTGAATGCGGCGCCGTTTACCCGGCCGTTTGCCGACGCGCTGGAATCCTGTGCGCTGGCCTTGCCCGTGCTGTCCGTGCCGTCCTGCGACGCCGAAGTGGTGACTGCGGCGCCACTGGCGGTGAAGACCTGCGGTGTAACGCTGGTGATAGATGTCATGTTCTGGTTTCCGATCGGAAGAGAGCCTATCCGTTGATCGGCCGGCGCCGGCAAAACTTTAGTGCCATCGCCGCTGTCCTACTGGCTTCCTTCGGCATCTGTCACAATCGCGGCCATGCATTCTTCCGGTCGTTCTTCTTCAGGATTGATTTGATATGTCCAATCTCGGTATCGGCGGCATCGGCCTGCACGTGATCGTGGCGATTTTCTTCGCCGTGCACGCCGTTCGCACCCACCAGAACATGTACTGGTTGCTGCTGCTATTCCTGTTCCCCGGCCTGGGCAGCATCGTCTATTTCTTCGCCGTTTACTTGCCGAGCCTGCGCGATTCGCGCGGGGCGCGGGCAGCGTCGCGGGCGATCAAGCAAATCGTCGATCCGAACCGGGCCGTGCGCGAAGCGCGCGAGGCATTTGACCGGGCGCCGACTGTCGATCACCGCATGCGCCTGGGCGCTGCCTTGCTGGAAGTGGGCAATGCGGCCGAGGCGCTCGAGCACTATCAGGCTGCAGCCAACGGCCCGTTTGCGTCCGATTCGGCCTTGCTTGAGGGGCTGGCGCGCGCCCAGGTTGCCACGGGCCGCCATGCCGATGCGCAGGCGACGCTTGAGAAGCTGTTTGCCGCGCATCCGCAGGCGCGCGACCAGGCCGAACCCGCATTGCTTTACGCGCGTGCGCTGTCCGCGCTCGATGCGCCCGGCACGCGCGACGCCTT
>NZ_ANKP01000154.1:0-3577 GCF_000319775.1 Cupriavidus sp. HMR-1 | reverse complement strand
CCGCCGACCGCGCGCCGCGCTCGGCCTTCTGCGACGTGGCTGCATCCGGCGGGCGCGGGGCAAGGCCCGACTCATAGCGCACCACCAGCAGCTGGCGATGCGAACGCACACCGGCCACGGGCTCGCAATACACGCGGGAGAACGCCGTATCGGCTTTGCGTTCGATCTGGACGATCTTCGCCACTGGCAGGCCAGGCGGATAGGTGCCATCGAGGCCCGACGTCACCAGCAGGTCGCCCTGCTGCAGATCGGCCGATGCCGCCATGAAGCGCAGGTCCAGCAGACCGGCGCGTGAGCCGCCGAAGGCCACGCTGCGCAGACCGTTGCGCACCACCTGGACCGGGATCGCCTGTTCCTTGTCGGTCAGC
Source organism: Cupriavidus sp. HMR-1 (assembly GCF_000319775.1). Classification (NCBI taxonomy): domain Bacteria; kingdom Pseudomonadati; phylum Pseudomonadota; class Betaproteobacteria; order Burkholderiales; family Burkholderiaceae; genus Cupriavidus; species Cupriavidus sp. HMR-1. The sequence goes on along the minus strand of NZ_ANKP01000154.1, from coordinate 3,209 downwards.
AACGTGACTTCCGACTGGAACGGGGAAACGCGCGTCACCTGGCCGATCACGCCGCGCTCGTCGATGACCGGATAGCCAGCGCGCAGGCCCTGCATGCTGCCGCGGTCAATCACGATGCGCTGGCTGTAAGGGTCCCGGGCGTCGTAGAGGATTTCCGCCGGGGTCACCGGCGTGGTCGATTGCTGCGTCAGGTTCAGCAGCTTGCGAAGCTGGTTGTTCTCGGATTCGAGCTGGGCCTGGCGTACCGAGGCGTTGGCCTGCTCGAGCGCCGCACGCCGCAGTTCGCGGTTCTCGTTGGCCAGTTCGACGGAAGACTGGGCATAGTCGAAGACGCCACGGATGGCGTCGCGCGGCACCAGCACCAGACGCTCCACCGGCATCAGCACGGTGGCAGCTACCTGGCGCACGTTGCGCATGGCGTCAAAGCGCGCGTCGACGATCAGCAGCACCAGCGCGATCGTCACGAAGATAACCAGACGCGCAACGGCGGACGTGCCTTGCTTGAAGAGCGGCGGTGGAGAGTAATCCATTTACCCGTGCGCAGGCGATGCCAATCCGCCAGCGCGACGCCCCGTCCCTTGCGGGACGGGGCGGGCCGGGCTGGCGGAGAAAACGTTCAAGATGGAGGAGGATCCGGCGACGCGACTCACCACGTTGCCGGGTCCGGTTGCATTACTCGTACGAGAAGATGCTGCCGAGCTTGTCCATACGCTCCAGCGCCATGCCGGAGCCGCGCACCACGCAGGTCAGCGGGTCTTCGGCCACCAGCACCGGCAGGCCGGTTTCCTCGGCCAGCAGACGGTCCAGGTCGCGCAGCAGCGCACCGCCGCCGGTCAGCATCATGCCGCGCTCGGCGATGTCGGCGCCCAGTTCCGGCGGGGTCTGTTCCAGCGCGATCTTCACGGCCGAGACGATCTGGTTCAGCGGATCGGTCAGCGCTTCGAGGATTTCGTTCGACGACACCGTGAACGCGCGCGGAATGCCTTCGGACAGGTTGCGGCCCTTGACTTCCATTTCGCGGACTTCCGAACCCGGGAAGGCCGAGCCGATTTCCTTCTTGATCGCTTCGGCGGTCTGCTCGCCGATCAGCATGCCGTAGTTGCGGCGGATGTAGTTGACGATCGCCTCGTCGAACTTGTCGCCGCCCACGCGCACCGACCCCTTGTAGACCATGCCGCCCAGCGAGATGATGCCCACCTCGGTGGTACCGCCGCCGATATCGACGACCATCGAGCCCGACGGCTCCGACACGGGCAGGCCGGCGCCGATCGCCGCCGACATCGGCTCCTCGATCAGGTACACCTGGCTGGCGCCGGCGCCCAGGGCCGATTCACGGATGGCGCGGCGTTCCACCTGGGTGGAACCGCACGGCACGCAGATGATGATGCGCGGGCTCGGACGCAGCAGCTTCGAGTCGTGCACCATCTTGATGAACTGCTTGAGCATCTGCTCGGTCACGGTGAAGTCGGCAATGACGCCGTCCTTCATCGGGCGGATGGCCTCGATATTGCCTGGCACCTTGCCCAGCATCTGCTTGGCTTCCTTGCCCACCGCGGTAATCGTCTTCTTGGCGTTGGGGCCGCCTTCCTGACGGATAGCCACGACCGACGGCTCGTCCAGGACGATGCCCTTGTCGCGCATGTAGATCAGGGTGTTGGCGGTGCCCAGGTCGATGGCCAGGTCGTTGGAGAAATAGCTGCGGAGAAATCCGAACATCAGGAATCCTGTCTTCTGTTGTTTCGCGGGTATGCGAAGCGGCCGGCGCCGCCTGCGGCCCGGCCACGAATCGTTTGCAAGGGTGATGGTTCACGGCTCCCCGGTGCGTGCGGCCCGCGCCAGCCATGCTGGCACGCCCCGATGCCGCTGGCACGCCGGATCGGCGGTCCGCGGCGCTCCGCAAACGGCGCAGACCTGCACGCGCCGAACCGAGAGGTGCTAACAAAACGACTCTGGCGATTCTGGCAGCGCGGCGATGGACAAACGCCTTCACCGCGCCCGGCCAGACCCACCAGGCTTCGCTTTGTTAGCACCCCTTACGGGAACCTTTGATTAGACTCTGCGCGAAAGTTCGCCGCCAGATGCGCCGGACAGGTCAAATACACCTGACGTGTGGCAGTAGCCTAATCGGAGGAACCTGATTGTTACGACTGAAAATGCGATGATTTCCCTCTGCATATCGCAGGATGGTCACCGCGCAACCCCGTGTCCAATACGCGCCGGACTTCCACGCTGTACCGGATAGTGCGTCCCCCTGTTGTATGGCGCCGACGGCAATCATGCGCCGCCAGTGTTGCACGGCTACGACGGCCGACGCTCGGAAGTGGTCCGTTCCGGGTCTCGGGGCCGTTCTGGTCGACCGCGAAAACCGCCTGGACTGTGCCGACGGCGTCACCATCGGGCATCCCTGCCCATCCGAAGTGGAGCGCGCGTTGCGGGGAATCTGCAACGCATAATCATACCTTATAATTCTCGCTGTTTCGGGGCGTTTGGCCCCGGAAAAACTTGTAACTTCGACGATCCTGGGGCGCCTCCCCGGGCGCACCAGTCCGGCACGCCCTGGCCACCCCGCCGCCGTGCCACCCGAAGCGCCCTTCCGGCCCCCAGATGGCCGGCACCCCCGAATCCGGCCAAGATACTTCCAGTCCAACGGACCGAACCCGGCGCACGCGCCGCATCACGCCATGGCTCTCGCACTCTCCGACGTCAAGCGCATCGCGCATCTGGCCCGCATCGAAACTAGCGATGCCGAGGCCGAGCAAACGCTTGCGCAACTGAACAATTTCTTCTCGCTCGTGGAGCAGATGCAGGCGGTGGACACCACCGGCATCGAGCCGCTGGCGCACCCGCTGTCCGCCGTGCGCGACATCGCCCAGCGCCTGCGCGAGGACGCCGTCACGGAATCCGACCGCCGCGCCGATTACCAGCGCCCCGCGCCAGCCACCGAAAACGGCCTCTACCTGGTGCCGAAGGTCATCGAGTGACAACGCGGTCTCCGATACCACGTTGCCCACCACCCAGACGCCATCATCGACATGCCCTTTTCAGCTGATTCCGTGACTTCCCTGCGCCAGATCGCCGATGCCCTGGCGGCGCGCTCCGTTTCCGCCGAGGAACTCGCCCGCGAGTACCTGGCCCGCATCGAGGCCGGCCGCGCCCTCAATGCGTTCGTCGCCGTCGACCCCGAACTGACCCTGGCCCAGGCCCGCGCC
>NZ_ANKP01000153.1:0-7166 GCF_000319775.1 Cupriavidus sp. HMR-1 | reverse complement strand
CCGCCACGGGCTCCGGTGCCACGGCCACCGACGACGGCATCGTCACCGCCAGCATCGCCAATGCCACGGTGCAGGCCGGCGGCACGGCAAGCGTGGTCGCGACGACCGCACCCCAGACGCAGGCCCGTGCGGAAGGCTACAACGGCGCGGTATACGCGGCCATCGGCGCCTCGGTGGCCAAGGCGACCGCCGCCACCACCGCGAACGCCGCGATCATGGGCAGCAGTATCGTCGCCGATGGCGTAGACGTACGCGCCGCCACGATGCGCACTGCAGGCAGTCAGAATGCCGACGCCTTCGCGCGCGCCACGGGTGGCGCAGGACTCGTGGGTGCCAATGCCACCGACGCCGATGCCCTGACCAAGACCGCCAGCCACGCGACGATCGGCGGCAACACGGTCCTGCTGGTGAACAACGCCACCCTTGTCAGCGCCAGTTCCGACACCGGCACGCACGCCAATGCCAACGGCGTTACCGTGGGTGGGGTGCTGGCCGTTGGCGCCAACATCGCGCAGGCCGATGCCAATACCGACACCACGGCGACCATCGAAAACGGGGTGACCGGCCAGGCCGGCGCGACGCTGACCGTGCAGGCCATCGGCACTGACGAGACCACCGCGCAGGCCATGTCGGGCAGCGGTGGGCTGATCTCAGGTGCGGCAGCTGTGGCCGATACGCGCAACCAGTCGCGCACGACCGCAGCACTGGGCGGTGGCACCAGCAGCCAGGCGCTGCTGGCGACCGGCTCGGGCGGTGACGGCAAGATCGTCGTCGATGCCCTCCACACCGCACGCTTCAATGGCGAGGTGGATTCAGTCAACGCCGCGCTGGTGGGCGCCAGCGGCGCCCTGACGCGCCATGACGTCGACGCCAGCGTGACCGCAGCCATCAGCGACGGCGCCAACCTGGTCAGCCACGGCATCGAAGCCACGGCGGCGAACCTCGTGCGCAAGCCGTGGCTCGACGGCGGCGAATACAATGCCGAGGCGGGCTCGGGCGGCTTCCTGAACGGCTCGGCCGTGATCAGCGAAAGCGACATCAATACCGTCACCCGGACGCTCATTGGCCAGAACGCCTCGGTGCGCATCACGGGCGACCGCGACGACCCGGGACGCACGCGCTTCACCGCGTACAGCGACGTCCAGGCGCGCGACAAGACCCGCCTGGACTCGGGCGGCGTGCTCGATATTGCACGCGCCGAATCGCTGGTCCATGACCACTTCGACACGGCTGTCGTCGTCGCTCAGGGCGCCAACCTCGACACCGTGGGCGACGCCAGCTTCGCGGCGCGCGTGGCCAGCGACATCGAGACCAGCGCCAATGCCAAGACCTACGGCCTATCCAGCGCGGCGCAGGGCAATTCGGCCGCCACCGTCACCGGCACGCTGGCCGTCAATATTGCCGGCGGTGCGACGATTCGCGCCGACGGCAACGTCAACCTGCTGGTGGGTTCCGATGCGGACGGCAATACCAACGCCATACGCGCCGTGGCCCGTACCGACCTGTTCAACAAGTCGATCGTGCCGGTGCAGACCGACCCGAACGCCGACGCAGCGATCGACATCCAGGGCCGCGTAGACGTGGCCAACGGCGCCGTCGTGCGCAGCGTCAAGGACGTCAACCTCTATGCCGAGCGCGGCAACCTGCTGGCCGACGGCAAGGGCGTGGGCAAGGACCTGTGGCGCGAGGCGGCGGCCGCAGTGGGCAGCTTCTTCTCGAACCTGTTCGGCGGAGGCGACATCTCGCTGGACATCGAAGGCGGCTCCAGCAAAACCGATGTCGCAAACCGGGTGAACATTGCCGGCAACGTGCAGGCCGGCATCCAGAACAAGCAGATCCTGCGCGTGGAAGACAACGCCGATGGCTCGCTGAAGGTGCTCGAGCAGTCGGAAGGCATCACCTTCCGCGAGACCACCATGGACCTCGTGGCGAACTTGCAGTCGGAGATCAATGCCTACACGCGGGCGCGCCAGCAGTACGCGGCAGCCGGCGACGCCTTCGTGGCGCAGATCGACGCCGAGATTTCACGCCTGCAGCAGGAGCTGGCGGCGTTTGGCGGCGTCTCGTCCAAGACCGTCAAGGTGATTGCTGTGGATCCGGTCTACGCCAGCGGCGGCGACGTCAATGTCAAGGCCGACGTGCTGACCGTGGCGGCAACCGGCAAAGTCAATGCGCCCGGCGATGCGCTGATCAACATCGACTCGTCGAGCAACCGCTACCTCCAGGTCTCCAAGCTGGAGATCCCCGAGGACCAGGGCGGTCATGTGACCTTCAACAACGCATCGGTCACCACGCTCGCCGACATCACCCAGCGGAACCGGGGCCAGGAAAGCGCGGGCAGCGGCACGCTGGTTACCGGCACGGCCAGCGGCAAGCCGGCCATCAGCGTGACGCAACGCTACCAGGCGCTGAACACCGGAGATCCGAATGCCCAGTCGCCAGACCTGCTGATCACCGGCGACGTGCTGAACCTCGGCGGCAACATCACCATCGAGAGCAAGGAAGGCAGTGTGCTGGTCAAGAACGGCCAGCAGGGCAACGGCACGATGGCGGGCAGCCGTATCCTGGGCCAGACCGTCAGCATCACGGCGGGCCGCGACTTCGTGATGTCCCCGACGGACGGCTATTTCCATGTGGCGGGCGATCCGTCGGCCACATGGGACGCCGTGGCGCAGGCGCTCGAAGCGAAGTACCGCGCCTACTCGCTGCGCTATGGCACCGACCCCGCCAACTGGTCCAACCCGAATGGCGCGATCGAGACCGCCACCCCGGGTTCCATTCCGCTGGCCAGCGGCGTCGGCATCATTGCCGGCAACAACGTGTTCCTGAACGCGCGCGTGCTCAATATCAACGGGCTGGTGCAGGCGGGCCTGCCGGACTGGTCGATTGTGCTCGACGCGGAGCGCGCTGGCGGCACCAGCATCGCGGCGCAGATCGCCAAGGCGGCCGCCGACTATGCGCAGCAACTGAAGGCCGGGGTCAAGCCGGGCGACATCAAGACCCGCTATGAGCTTTCGGGCGTGCGGATGACCGGCACGGACAGCCTGATCCACGCGGTCTACGACGTGGTCTCGCAGGAGATCGTGCTGGACAACGTCCGCGTGCAGGGCGGCTACATGGAACTGACCGGCCAGATCCTGAACACCGGCGGCGGCGAACTGCGTGTGATGGATGGCTACGGCCGCATCAACGTGCAGAACGACACCAACTACACGGTGCGCCTGAACACGCTCGACGTCGGCAGCAACATCGAGGGCACGATCAAGATCACCGACACGTCGGCAATGCTGTTCGATGGCCAGCCGCTCTCCTCAACGATCTACCGACGCATCGGCAACCAGATCACCCAGGAGACCGTGCGCGACGGCGCTGTGTTCGCCACGACGAACCTGGGCGAAGGTCGCACCACCACCTACACGCCTCTGTCCGGCCTGCGGTACGGCTGGACTTCGGGTCAGAAGCAGACGTTCCAGCGCGAGCTGGTCAACTACACCACCAAGGGCTGCTACGGCGCCGGCGGCGACGGCTGCGCCAGCGACGACCCCAGCGATTCCTGGCGCACGGGCTGGTATGCACTGGAGAGCGGCAAGCAGATCTATGACCGTACCGGCTTCGTCACCCGCGATCTTGCGCACGAGAGCGACGCTTATCTCTACGAGTTCCAGACCCGCACGGTCAAGGACACCACGCATGTGTCGACCTACGACACCGGCAAATATGGCTGCGGCATCTACTGGTGCGACAGCGAGATCTTCGTCTACCAGTACGAGAAACAGGACTTCCACAAGCACTCGGTCAAGGCCGACTACGCCATCGGCATCTCGTTCGTCGGTCATGACACCGGCAGCGTCAACGTGACCGGCAAGGGCAACGTCGTCATCGGCAGCACGGTCAACGCCGGCAACGGCACGGCCTCGATCACGTCCACCGCCGGCAGCATCAACGCCGCGGACCGTACCGTCGTGGTGGGCCAGGACGTGAACCTGTCGGCCGCCACCGGCATTGGCAACAACGGCAATGCCATCTCGGTGGACGTGCGGGACGGCGGCTTGCTGAACGCGAGCACCGTCGTGGGTGACGTGTCGGTGCGCGAGCGCAGCGGCGACATGGTGATCGGCCGTATCGGCACGGGGGCTGGCACCGTCACGCTCGAAGCCGACGCGTCGATCCTGGCAGGCCGGGCCGCTGCTGGCGGTCTGCCCGACATTCGCGGTACCTCGCTGAACCTGATTGCACACGGCGGCACGCTGGGCACAGCGGCACGGGCGCTGGAGATCCAGACCGACGGCGTCAACGGCAAGCTCGATGCGGAGGCCAATAACGACATCTTCCTGAGCCAGCGCGACGGCGACCTGCGCCTGAACCGCGTGGTGTCGCACGGGCGCGACGTCAGCATTGTGCTCGACAACGGCAGCTTCATCGACGCCAACGACAACAGCACGCGCGATACCCGCACGCTGGCGCAGCTCGAATCGCTGTGGACCGACATGCAGTTGCTCGGCGCCGGCGCCCAGGCCAGCACCGACCAGGCGCTGCGCAGCCTGGTGGGCCTGCGCGACCGCGAGTACCAGACCTACTGGAACTTGCGCAACCTGCGTCAGGTGGTGGGACCGGACGGCAACCCGATGCTGGTGGCCGACGCCTACGATCCGGCCACTGCCTCGCCCGAACTACAGGCGCTGCACGCCCGCTTCAGCCATCTGACCACTACCGACGGCACGGTCAGCGACCTGACGCAGCAGTACCAGGCGGGCTTTACCTACGCCGGCTACGTCACCGCCGAGGACAAGGCGTCGGTGACCACCGGCGGCACGTGGACGGCCAACGAACTCAAGTACGGCATCAGCCGCGCGGTCTACAACAAGACCACCACCGATACCGAAACGCAGATCGAGCAGCCCAATATCGAGGCCCGCAATGTCTCGCTGGTGGCACGCAATGGCGGCGTCGGCGCGCTGAAAGGCGAAGTCCTGATCGATGCCTCCACGGCTGGCTCCACGCTGACCCAGGCGCAGCGCGAGGCGCTGGCCACGGCCGAGGCCGATGACGTGGCCGTGCTGCCCAACGGGCAGTTGCGCATCATCCAGCGCGACGACGTCGACGTGGCCAGCACCGGTGCCATCTCGATCACGGCGGCCACGCACGTCTACCTTGGGTCCGAGACCGACCTCAATATCGACGCGGTGAAAGCCGGCGACACGATCCGCGTCAAGGGCGCGGGCGGTATCTATAGCGTGGCGACCGATCCGGCGCGTCCGAACCTCGAAGGCGGCAGCATGGTTCTGGAAGCCGGCGACGGCGGCGTGGGCACCGCCGCCAATCCGCTGACCACGCAGATTGCCAACGGCGGCACGCTGACCGCGCGTGGCGCGCTCGGCGTACACGTTGCGCAGCTTGCCGGCGATCTGAACGTGGCGGAAATCTACTCGCCCGGCGCGGTGTCGCTGTCGGCCCGTGCGGGCAACATCGTCGACGCGCGAGGACCGGACCGGTTGCAGGCCATCCAGGCAGGATCAGTGGCGTTGCAGGCGGCCGGTGCGATTGGCAGCAGCGTCAACCCGCTCGCGCTCACCGTGCTCGCCGACGGCCAGGTGACGGCAACCGCGTTGCAAGGCATCTTCCTCGCTAGCAACCAGCGCGCGCTGGCGCTGGGCGACATCGTCGCAGGCGGCGATGTCGGCATCGCGGCGGCGGGCGGCAGCCTGACGCTGTATGGCACGGTCGTCGGCACAGACGTGGCGCTGGGCAGCGCGCGCGGGCTGGTCTTTGCGGCGAGCGGCAACGTCCGCGCGGCCGGCGGCCTGTTCCTGCAAGGCGAATCCCTGACGATGGCGGACGGCGCCACGGCTGAAGCGGCCGGGCGTATCGAGGCGGTCACCAATCGCGACATGGCCCTCGGCCAGCTGACAGCCGGCGCCGACACGGCGGATGCGATCCGCCTTACCGCTGGCGGCAGCATCACCGACGCCAATGGCGACGGCATCAACCTGGCGGCGCGCGCACCGGGCGCCGGCATCGTGCTGGCGGCGGACGGCAGCATCGGCGCGGGCGACGTGCTGGAGATCGTCACGTCGTCACTCGATGCGCGCAGCGGCGGCAACCTCGCCCTCGCCTCACTGGGCAATCTGGACGCGATGTCGGTCACGGCCACCGGTCATGCCGCGCTCGACATCGCCGGATCGCTTGCGGGCGGGCGTCTCGCCAGCGGCTCCGCTGATCTGAGAGTGGCCGGCAACGCCGCGCTACACCAGTTGACGGTCGCGGGCAACGCCGGGATGCGTATTGGCGGCGCGCTGACCGCCGCCAACCTGCAGGCCAGCGCGTTGTCCGCCGACATCGGCGGCGATGTGGTGATCGGCCAGTTGGCGAGCAGCGGCCCTGCTCGCGTCGCAAGCGGCGCAAGCCTGCAGATCGGTGACGCATCGGCCGACGCCCTCGTCCTGCAGGCGGCCGGTACGCTGGCGGCCACGCAGATCACGGCGGGTAGCGCGCAGCTCGCCGCAGGTGGCGATCTGAACGTCGGCAGGCTGTCCGCCACGTCCGATGTACTGGCCGCCGCCGGGCACGACCTGCGCGCCAATGCCATCCAGGCCAACACCATGACGCTGTCGGCAGGCAACCAGCTGCGCGTCGACGAGGCCCGGGCCCAACAGCGTGCCGCGTTCGGCGGCCGCACCATCGTCGCCAACGTGCGTGCCACGGACCCCGCCGCGCCGCTGACATTGGTAGCCACCGGCACAAACGGCCTTGCCGCCACTGCGGTGGACACCGGCAGCGGCGCCCTCGCCGATCGGGTCGACCTGACGATCGACAGCGCTGCAGGTGCCAATTTCGGCAGACTGTGGACGGCTGGCGGTCAGTTGACCATGCGTGGCGGCGCACTCGATGTTGCGAGGGGGCGTGTGCTGGACCAGTTCGTCTTCAGCAACGAGGCCATGCGCGTGCTGATGGACAACCGCAGCATGCAGCCACGGCCATACGACGTACAACTGTACGCGCCGTCTACCCGCTTCGCACTCAATATGAACGGCAACCTCGTGACGACCGATGCCTTCGTGGTGCTGCGGGAGCCAGCCTTCCGCACCCGCACCCCGGCCGGCGAGAACGTCAGCCTGCGCGACGTGGGCGCGGACATGTCCGCGCGCGCCAATGCAGTGCCGCGACCC
>NZ_ANKP01000152.1:0-23264 GCF_000319775.1 Cupriavidus sp. HMR-1 | reverse complement strand
GCCGCAAGCGGCCCGGCCCGGGTTTCTGAGCGGAGGCCTGGGCGGCACGCTTGGCAGCATCGCCACCACGGCGGCGGGTGTCGCGGGCGGCGCGATGCTATTCCAGGGCATCGAAAATCTGTTCCACCGCAACAGCGGTGGCGGCTTCTTCGGGCAACCGGCAATGGGTTCGGCGCCCACCGAGACCGTGATCAACAACTACTACGAGGACGGCAGCGGTAGCAACGGCGGTGGTGGTGGCAGCAATGCGCTGCTGGCCGACAACGGCAACCTCGACAGTGGCAACCTCGACAATGGTCTGGACGACTTCGTCGACGACGACTACCGGAACGACGACTCGATCTTCTGATTCTTCTGGCCGTCCTGAGCACGGCGCGGGATCCTGCCTCCGGTCCCGCGCCCAGGAGGCTTGCTCAGGCTGTCACGGTGATGTCACGGCGAGAGGCACTCATCAGTGACCACCCAAACACGACCATACCGGCCAGCGCCAGCAGCATCCCGACCCAGCCAGTTGAGGTCCAGCCGAGACCGGCGGCGATCGTCACGCCACCCAGCCATGCGCCGAGCGCGTTCGCCATATTGAACGCCGAGTGATTGAGCGCGGCGGCCAGCGTCTGAGCGTCTCCAGCCACGTCCATCAGGCGGATCTGCAACGGCGGGCCCAGCGCCACGGCGGTGCCTACCAACATCACATTGAGCGAAGCGAGCCACGGGTATGGCGCGGTGTACACGAAGGCGCCCAGCACCAGCGCGGACCAGAGCAGCACACCACCGACGGTCGGCATCAATGCCTTGTCCGCCAGCTTCGCGCCGGCCAGATTGCCGGCCACCATGCCGACGCCGAACAAGGCCAGCACGATAGGAATACCGCTGGCGGGCATATGCGCCACCTCGAGCATCGTCGGCTTGACATAGCTGAACACCGCGAACATGCCACCAAAGCCGATGGCGCCAATGCCGAGCGTGAACCAGACCTGCTTGCGCGCCAGCGCGGACAGTTCGCGCAATGGGCTTGCATGGCGATCGGCGGGCACGAACGGCACCCAGCGCCACACCAGCAAAGCCGTGAGCGCGCCGATGGCGCCGACGATCACGAACGCGGCGCGCCAACCCAGCCACGTGCCAATGCCGGCAGCGATTGGCACTCCCACAAGGGTCGCCACGGTCAGCCCGAGCATGACCAGGCCGACGGCCTGCGCGCGGCGCTCGCGCGCCACCAGACTTGCCGCCACCAATGCGGCCACGCCGAAGTAGGTGCCATGCGGAAATCCGGTGAGCAGGCGCACGACGAGCATCGGCAGATACCCCGGCGCCAGCGCGCTGGCGAAGTTGCCCAGGGCGAAGGCGCTCATCAGCGCAATCAGCAGGTTGCGGCGTGGCCAGCGCGCGCCCAGCACGGCCAGCAATGGCGCGCCGATGACCACGCCCAGCGCGTACGCGCTGATCAGGTGGCCGGCCTCGGGAATCGTGATTGCCAGATCGCGCGCGGCGTCGGGCAGCAAGCCCATGATGACGAACTCGCCGGTGCCAATGCCAAAGCTGCCAACGCCAAGCGCCAGCAAGGCACGGCGGTCAGCCGCGCGATCACGGGCCGTGGCGGCATCGCCTTCGGTAGATGAATTCGGGGACGAACGGGTGAGATCGGGAACGTTGTCGAAGTTTCCGTGTGGGGCGGTCATGAGCAGAGAGATTGCGAAGCACTTGTCATAGCTTGTCGCCGCTCACTGGCGGACAGGATCTTGCGTCCTGTCTCGGGGGCTCCAGCGTGCTCCGCGCGGCGCGAAGGCGCTATTGTGAAGCAAAACGGCGCTGCTTGCCGGGCACGGCCCGGTGTGGATGAAAAGGCCGGTCGGCGCACAATCGATACATCATTGACACACCATCGACGCCCCCATCGCCCGATGATCGGTGCACATTCCGCGCACGGTCGCGCCATGGTGGTCGATCCCACGATTCCATCGCATCCGTACTGCGCGCAGGGCTATCGGCGCACGATGCGCCGCCCTATGCTGAAGTTATGCGACGCCCGCGTCCCGTACCCGTGAACCACGGCCCGGGTGCCGCGACTCGTGTGTGGGAGGGGATATGTCCCTGCGTAGCATCCTGTTCATCGCCGCCGTGACCATTACCTGGAATTCGCCTGCAGCCGCGGCGGGCTGCCAATACGACATGCAGTGCAAGGGCGACCGAATCTGTCAGCAGGGCCAGTGCATGGCGCCCGACAGCGACGACTCCGACGCCGCGACTGCCAAGGGACCATCGGTACAACAGGCACAACCTGTGCAGCCGGCACAGGCGGCACCACCCGCGCAGTCGGCCATGAGGCTGACTCCCGCGTCCACCACCGCGAGCGCGCCGCGCAACTGCTGTACCGTGGCAGGCAAGTTGCGGTTGACCACACCCCAATCGGGCGATGCCGCGCTGATGGTCGGCGATGCCTGCCAGGGCCTGACGGCCACGGGTAAGCCAGTTCCCGGAACGGCCTGCAACTAACGCATGCAGACATCCCCATCGACAATTCAACGTCATCCCGACGACATCTGACTGTCATCCGGCGGCCGCCATCACACCGCCATCACGGGCCCGGAGCCATCCGGGCCCCACCTATCGCACCGCCGCCGCGATCGACTCCCGCAGCCACTGATGCGCGGGGTCGCGATGAACCCGCTCGTGCCACAACATTGACATCTCGAATCCCGGCACCTCCACGGGCGCATCGACGATCTGCAGCCGGTCGTTGTCCCGCACCAGCCGGGCCGGCAGCATCGCGACCAGATCGGTGTTGGCCAGCACCGATTCAAGGTAGAGGAAGTGCGGCACGGACAGCACGACCCGTCGCGACAGCCCCACCTCGACCAACGCCTCATCGGTGGCGCCGACGAATCCCCCGCCCTCAGGCGACACGATCACATGCTCCAGCGCGCAGAACTGGGCGATGGTCGGCTTGCGCTTCAGGCGTGGGTGCTCACGACGGCCGGCCAGCACGAAGCGCTCGGTGAACAGCGGACGGAGATGCAGGCTTTCCGGGGCATCGGTGGTGATATGGAACACCAGATCGACGTCACCCTGCTCCGCCTGACGTGCAATCCGTGGCGGCGCCAGTTCAACGACCGCCATGCGGGTGCCGGGCGCGGCCTCGCGCAAGCCGGCCAGCGCCGGCAGCAACACGGTTGTTTCGCTGTAGTCGGTGGCGGCAATGCGCCATGTCTGCGTGGCCTCGGCGGGGTCGAACGGATGCTCCGGCGAGATGGCCGCCTCCAGCGCGGCCAGCGCCTCGCGCAGCGGTTCGCGCAGGGATTCAGCGCGGGCGGTGGGGCGCATGCCACGTGGCCCGGGCAGCAAAAGCGGATCGTCAAAGATCTCTCGCAGCCTGGCCAGATGCACACTCACCGAGGGCTGGGAGTAGTGCAGCCGCTCGGCCGCGCGCGTGACGTTATGCTCGGCCAGCAGCGTGTCGAGTGTGACGAGCAGATTCAGATCGAGGCGCCTCAAATTAATCATGGCAATACCTGGAATATTAGGAATTCATTTCCAATATAGCTCAGGCGAACCTAATCTTGGTCCTGACCCATCCTCAGTCATCAGGACACCGACATGAACGTACTGCTTGTCTATGCTCACCCCGAACCGAAATCGCTGAATGGCTCGCTCAAGGACTTCGCCGTGCAACGGCTGGAAGCGGCAGGCCATCAGGTGCGGGTCTCGGACCTCTATGCCATGCAATGGAAGGCGCCGCTCGATGCCGGCGACTCGCTGGCACCTGCGAATGGCACGCCGTTTCATCCGTCGCTCGCCTCGAAGCACGCATTCGAGAACGGACTGCAAAGTCCCGACATCGCACGCGAGCAGGAAAAGCTGAAGTGGGCCGACGCGGTGATCCTGCAGTTCCCGCTCTGGTGGTTTTCAATGCCCGCCATCCTCAAGGGCTGGATCGAGCGCGTCTATGCCTTTGGCTTCGCCTACGGTGTGGGCGAGCATTCGGATTCGCGCTGGGGCAATCGATATGGCGAGGGCACGCTTGCAGGCAAGCGCGCCATGCTGATGGTGACGACTGGGGGGTGGGAATCCCACTACGATGCGCGCGGGATCAACGGACCGATCGAGGACATCCTGTTCCCGATCCATCACGGCATCCTGTACTACCCGGGATTCGACGTGCTGCCGCCCTTCCTGGTATTTCGGTCGGGCCGGATCGACGGCGATCGCTATGCCGCGGTGACCGAAAAGCTTGGCCAGCGGCTGGACACGCTGTTCACGACGGAACCCATCGCCTTCCGGCCACAGAACGGCGGCCAGTACGAGATTCCGTCACTGATCCTGCGGTCGGACATCTCGCCGGGACAGACCGGATTCGCGGCGCACGTGGCGCTGGAGAACTAGGCCGCTGCGGCAGCCGTGGGCGTGTGGGCAGCCAGTTCGCGGTAATAGCGCGTGTGGCGATAGAGCCCATAGAGGCTCGTCGCCGTGAAACCGAGCTGCTGCACGAACAGGCCATAGGTGCCGGTGGCCAGCGCGAAGGCACTCCACACCAGGTTCGAGCAGATGTAGGCAATCCAGCCCCAGCGCGACGCGCGGTTGTGAAGTGCGACAAGGAAGGAGCCGCTCATCGCGAGGGCGCAGCCCGACCATTCCAGTCCGTTGAGCAGGTTGGGGATTTGGGCCGCAAGCTCCATCTTTGTCTCCGTTTTGCGTTCATTTTTTGTATGCAAACCGAAGACTATCGTCACTGACAAATTCTGGCAAGAGGGGCTACCCGAGGTTTACCTCGGACTCGCCCCTCCCCCTTTGCGCCGCGCTCAGGCCCGCGTCAGGTTGTCCGCCAGCGCCACTGCGGCTTCCTCGCTGGTGCGCTCGAAGCGCAGCGGCGTCACCGACACCGCGCCACGCGCCACCACCATCGCCTCCGCATCGTCCACGTCGGGCCTCGGGCCGCGCGAGAACTGCAACCAGTGATAGGGGAAGCCGCGCGGGTCCACGTGCGCGCGGACGTCGATTGCGTTGATCAGCCCGACGCCCTGCCGCGATACCGTCAGCGGACCGGCCGTATCGGCTTCAACGTCCGGGAAGTTGACGTTCAGACACGCGTCATCACTCCAGCCCGCCATCACCAGGCGGCGAATCACATCGCCTGCCAGCGCCCGGGACGTCCCCCACTTCACCGCATTGCGATCCTTGAAAACCTGGCTCAGCGCGATCGAGCGGATGCCCAACAGCATGCCGGTCATGGCTGCGCCGACGGTGCCGGAGAACACGGTTTCGAGCCCGAGATTGCCGCCGCGATTGATGCCGGACAGCACCAGGTCCGGGGGCGTATCGCGCATCACGTGGCGTACTGCCATCACGACGCAATCTCCCGGCGTGCCGCTGATGCCGAAGCGGCGCGGGCCATGCTCGGTGATACGCAGCGGATCATGCAGGCTGATCGAGTGCGAGGTGCCGCTTTGATCGTGCTCGGGCGCGACGATCCAGACTTCGCGCGCGATCGTGGCGGCGACCTCCGCCAGCACGGCAAGGCCCGGCGCATCGATGCCATCGTCATTGGTCAGGAGCACGCGTTCGACTACAGGTTCAGACATGGAATAGGCTCAGGTGGTTGGAGAAGGCCCGCCGCGCAGCCCCGAAGCGCCGCGCGAAAGCGACCTTTACTTTAGCCGATCCCGCTCCGTTCCCGCCGACCTCGTCCGCCACGAGACCGGCAGCCCCCGCTGGCTTACAACTGGGGCGCCCTGCAGGCCGCGCCGCCGGCATTCGCGGCCGGGGCCATGCCAAACACGGCCTGCGCCCCGCACTGCGAGCCAAACATGCGCGACTGGTCATGCCCCACGCCGACCACTTCGAACGAACGATGGGTGCTGGTCTGGTCCGGCGCACCGAGGAAGCTGTCATAGCGCCAGTACGCGCGCGCCCGCTGGAGGCGGGTCGGCCCTTCGGCTTCCGCGCCACATGACTTGTCGAGAACCCGATGGTTCGGATCGTTGTCCTTGCTGCCAACCAGATACGTCACCTTCCGCTGCATGTAGCGCCTGTAGAGCGTCTTGCCATCGGCGCCCTTTGCATAGGCCACCATGTCCTGCATGCCATAGCGGTACTCGTCGTAGCCGGGACACACCGCGGTGCTGTATGGCGCAAAGCGCTTGTAGTCCGGCGCCACGGGCCGATCCGGCGTGAAGTACAGGTATGAGGAAGGGTTGGCCACCACGTAGCGCAGATCGATGCCGCGCGCGCGTACCGCCTCGTCGACGTTGTTGAGCACGGCGTAGCGATGCACGATCTGCGCCCCGGCCGAATGGCCAGCCACGGTCACCTTGGTCACTGCTGGGAAGCGCGACTTGTCGGTGACATAGGCCACCAGGTCGTCCAGCACCTGCAGCGAACTGACTTTGACGCCCGATGCTGCATCCTCGCCGGAAATCCAGCCCTGCACGGTCCATACGGGCATGTTGTCAAAATGCTTGGCGGCATCGGGCGTGCCGGGGAAGTTCGGAGCAATCAGCAGGACTTCATCGGGATTCTGGCCACTGGCCTTGAGCAACTCCGCGCCAGTCGCGTAGTAGCCGTCACCATTGCGGCGCAGGCCATGCTGGATAAACACGACCTCCCTGATGCCCCGCATGTCGCCGCCGAGCGGATGGTTCGCGTACACGGGGAAGTCGTAGCCCGAGCCCTGGCCCAGATGCACCCGCTGCCATTGGGGCTTGCCGGTGGCAGCGGCCTGAGGCGCGTCGGACTGGGTCGCGCAGCCGGCGGCTAGCACGGCAGTCAGTATCAGTCCGAGGGCGGTTAGACGTACGGGACGCATGGTGTCTCCTTGCTATCGGCGTCCGCCATGCTAACAGCCCTTGATATGGGTTCTCGACCACCCTTGCATGGGCCGCCGGAGCAAACCCTCGCCGCGCTCAGCGCGGCAGGCCTACGTAGTTTTCCGCGAGCGAACGGCATGCGGCTTCGGAGCCGACCAGGTAGTCGAGTTCGGCTTGCTGGATGCGGTGCGCAAACGCGTCGGCGTCCGGGAAGCGGTGCAGCAACGACGTCATCCACCACGAGAAACGCTCCGCCTTCCAGACGCGGCGCAGGCACTTCTCCGAGTACATATCCAGTTCGTGCGAGTCGTCGTGCTGGTAGTGCGCGATGAGGCCATCGGCCAGGTAGAGCACGTCGCTGGCGGCCAGGTTCAGTCCCTTGGCGCCTGTTGGCGGCACGATGTGCGCCGCATCGCCCGCCAGGAACAGCCGGCCGTAGCGCATTGGCTCGCACACGAAGCTGCGCAGCGGGGCAATGCTCTTTTCGATACTCGGGCCCGTGACCAGCGCCTCTGCGGCGGCCGGGTCCAGGCGATGACGCAGTTCGTCCCAGAAGCGGGCATCGGACCAGTCCTCGGGTTTCTCCGTGGACGGCACCTGCACGTAGTAGCGGCTGCGGGTCTTCGACCTCATGCTGCACAGCGCAAATCCACGTTCATGGCTGGCGTAGATCAGTTCGTCGGCCACCGGAGGGGTCTCGGAAAGAATGCCAAGCCAGCCGAATGGATAGACACGTTCGAAGATGCGCTTTGACGGTTCCGGCACGCTGGCGCGGCTGACGCCGTGAAACCCATCGCAACCGGCGATGTAGTCGCAGACCACCTCATGCTCTACACCATCCTTGCGATAGCACACACGTGGGCGATTGCCGTCGAAATCGTGCAGCGAAACATCTTCCGCTTCATAGACCGTCGGCACGCCCGACGCCTGACGCGCGGCCATCAGGTCGCGCGTGACCTCGGTCTGCCCATAGACGGTAACGTCACTGCCGATCAGCGCATGGAAGTCGATGCGGTGGCGCTCGCCGCCGAACGACAGTTCGATGCCGTGGTGCACCAATCCTTCCTCACGCAGCCTGCCGTCAACACCGGCACGCTTCAGCGCCTCAACCGTCACGCATTCGAGAATGCCCGCGCGAATGCGGCCGAGGACATACTCGGGGCTGCGTTGCTCGATGACGATGTTGTCGATGCCCGCGACAGTCAGCAACTGCCCAAGCAGCAGCCCGGCAGGACCTGCACCAATGATGGCGACACGCGTGGAACGGGAATTGAACGAGCCATTGGGGGCCATGGCGAGTCTCCTGGTTTGTATGTATTTGTTGGGCCTAACGATAGAGCCTCGCGCGCCATGCAGGAATGGACAGATCGAACCATCGAAGTGACAATCCGAACATTCAGGGTTCACCCGATATGCCCCCATGAGAACCGTTCCGACCTACTCGCTCTATGGCGTGAATTCTTCGGAGCCCCTGCTGGATCAGCTTCATTTCGAGTCCATCGCCTCGCGCAGCCAGCTCTACGCGTGGGAGATCAAGCCACACCGGCACGAACGCTTCCTTCAATTTCTGTACATCCATCGCGGCAGCGGAGAAGCCCTGCTGGAGGGCCGCAAGGAACGACTCGCAAGCGGGTCGCTGATCACGGTGCCACCGCACCACGTGCATGGTTTCGTGTTCGCGCCCGACGTCGACGGCATCATCGTGACGATGACCGACACCTACCTGCGCACGTTGCTGGCCGGCTTGCCTGGGACGGTGCCGCTGTTCGAGCACCCACGGCATGACCGCGTGGCGCGACGCCACGCGCTGGCGGGCACGCTGGCGCTGTTCAGGGAGGAGATGGAATCGGTATCGCCGTGGCGCGGCGCATCGCTATCGGCGTTGCTGACGCTGATGCTGGTGGGCATCGCGCGCATCGCCGAGGCGTCGGCCCCGGCGAAGACGCAGGCCGGCAGCCGGCCGGCCCGGCACTTCCGGCAGTTCCAGCAACTGCTGGAGACCGACTATCGCGAACAGAATGACATCGCGTACTACGCCGGGGCGATCGGCGTCACGCCGACGCAGCTCAACCGCATCTGCCGCCAACTGGCCGGGCATAGCGCATTGCAGCTCATTCACGCACGCGTGCTGGCCGAAGCGCAGCGCGACCTGCTCTTCAGCGATCTCGATATCAAACAGATCGCGATGACACTCGGCTTCTCGGACGCGGGCTACTTCTCACGCTTCTTCGCGCGGCTGACCGGGCAGACGCCTACCGCATTCCGCGAATCGGGCCGTGCCCGCCTGCCAGCGTTCGCGATCAAGGACGCCATGAACGCGACGGATACGGCAGGCGTGGCGGACGCCTGAGCATCAGCCGCGCGCGCGATCCACTTCGGCAAAGACTTCTTCGGCCATGTGGAAGGCCGAGTTGGCCGCCGGCACGCCGCAATAGATCGCGGTCTGCAACAGCACTTCCTTGATCTCGTCGCGCGTGACGCCATTGTTGGCGGCTGCGCGGAGGTGCAGCTTCAGTTCCTCGGAACGGTTCAGCGCCACCATCATCGCGATCGTGATCAAGCTGCGCGAATGACGTGGCAGCCCTTCGCGCGTCCAGATCTCGCCCCAGGCATAGCGCGTGATCAGGTTCTGGAATTCCTCGTTCAGCGGCGTCAGCCGTTGCAGCGAACGGTGGACGTGCGCACTGCCAAGCACTTCCCGACGCACGGCGAGGCCCGCATCGTAGCGCGCATGATCGTCAGTCACCGGCAGGCGGCCGTTGATGAAGTCAAGCAGCGCGGCGGTAAAGCGCCCCGGCTGCTCTCGGTTCGAGAGATGCGCGGCGTGGAGCTCTATATAGATGGCCCCGGGAATGGCCGCGGCCAGTGCCCTGCCCTCTTCCGCAGTGGTCGACGGATCGTCGCTCCCGGCGATCACCAGCACGGGTACCGGAATCGTCTTGACCGCCTCGCGCAGGTCGGCATCGCGCACGGCGGCGCAACTCGCCGCATACCCACGCGGATCGAGCCCTGCCAGCACGGCACGCAGATCATCGAGCGCGCGTCCGGACGTGGCGACGAACGTCGGCGTGAACCAGCGGCCCAGCGATGCATCGACCATGCCGCCCAGGCCATCGCGGATCACCGCGTCGATGCGCGTGTTCCAGGACTCGGCCGTGCCGATCTTCGGCGCGGTATTGGCCAGCACGATCTTCGAGAAGCGTTCTGGCGCATACGCGCCGAGCCACATGCCAGTCAGACCACCCATCGAAAGGCCGCAGAACACGGCCTTGTCGATGTGAAGCGCATCGAGGATGGCCAGCACGTCGCGGCCCAATGTCTCCACCGTCAGCGAAGTCTCGGTGGTAGTGGATCGGCCGTGGCCGCGCACGTCGTAGCGCACCACGCGAAAACGGCCGGCCAGCGCGTCGGCCTGGGGCTGCCACATCATGTGATCGGTGCCGAGCGAGTTCGAGAAAACAATGACCGGTGCGTCTTCCGGTCCGTCGACGGTGTAAAACAGCCGGGCGCCGGCTTGATCGAGGTAAGGCAAGGGAGTCTCCTGTCAGGCCTGGTCTTGGTTCTCTTGGATATCCTGGTTCGCGCGCAGCGCCTGCCAGTTGGCAACGGCGGCATCGGCGAAACGTTCGGATTGTCCAGCGTACTGCGCGGGATCGCTCAGGCGGTCGAGCGCGGCGTCGTCGAGCAGCCCCGCGTGCTTCGGATCTTCGGCCAGCGTGCGGGCCAGCGCGATACGCAGCGTGGTGTCTTCCGCCACCGCGCGGCGCGAAGCTTGCTCCACGAGATGATGAGCCTGCAACCGGCCGATGCGCCGCCCCAGTTCGAGCATGGCTGCCTCACCGAGGATCAGGCCATGCGTGATATCGAGGTTCGCGCGCATACGGGCTTTATCGACCTGCAACCCGGACACGACGTCCGCCATCTGGCGCAGCGCGCCTGCCGCCAGCGTGACGATCTGCGGCAGCGTGTCCCATTCGGCCTGCCAGCCACCAAGCGCACGCTCATGTTCCTGCGTCATGCCCGCAAGCATCGTCGCCACCAGCGGTGGCACACGCGTAGCCGCGGTCAGCACCGCCGCGCATCCCACCGGGTTGCGCTTGTGGGGCATCGTGCTCGATCCACCACGTCCCGGGCCGGATGGCTCGGCTACCTCACCAACCTCGGTCTGCATCATCAGCGAGATATCGCGCGCCATCTTGCCCAGCGTGCCGGTCAACATGCCGAGCGCGGTAGCCACTTCGACCAGGCGATCTCGATGCGCGTGCCACGGCAGCGCGGGCACATCGAGTTGGAGTTCAGCGGCGAAGCGGGCCGCCACGGCTGCCGCGTCATCGCCCAGGCTGGCAAGGGTGCCGGCGGCGCCACCGAACTGGATCACGCGGGCCTGCGCCCGAACGTGGTCTAGCCGCATCAGATCGCGGCGCAAGGCATCGAGCCAGCCGCCGGCCTTGCAGCCAAACGTGGTGGGCAGCGCGTGTTGCAGCCATGTGCGCGCCACCATGGGCGTGGCGCGATGGGTGGTGGCCAGCGTCGCGCAGGCATCGCCGGCACGCAGCAAATCGACGACGATCTCGCGCAGGGCATCGCGCAGTTGCAGCACGAGCGCGGTATCAATGATGTCCTGGCTGGTTGCGCCCCAATGCACGTAGCGGCCGGCGGCGGCGTCGCGCTGGGTGACGGCTGCCGTTAATTGCTTGACGAACGGGATGGCGAGATTGCCGGCGGATACGGCCACCTGCGCCAGCGCCTCGAGGTCGATCACATCGACCCTGGCGCAGACTTCAGTAATGACGGCGGCGGCAGTGGCGGGAATCACGCCGCACTGCGCTTCGGCACGCGCGAGCGCGGCCTCGGCATCGAGCATCCGGCGTACGGTGCCAGTATCAGAGAAGACCTCGAGCACGGCGGGACTGCCGAACATCGGGTTGGTCAGGCGAGAAAGCGTGGGCATCGTCGGTGGGGGCAAACCGGTGGTAATGCGCCGATTGTCATGCAAAGCAGGGCACGGGGGAAACCCCCGCGCCCTGCTTGCAGTGCATCAGATCAGATATCGAAGAACACGGTCTCGCCCGCGCCTTGCAGCACGACGTCCCAGCGGTAGCTGTTCTGGCCATTCGGCTGCGCGATCAGCGTGGCGCGACGCTCGGCCGGCACCAGCGCCAGCACGCTGTCGGCGGCATTGGCCGCGGTTTCCTCGGGGAAGTAGATGCGCGAGGCGACGTGCTTGACCAGCCCGCGCATGAACACCGACACCATGATGTGCGGCGCCTGCGGACGGCCTTCCACGTCGGGCACGGCGCCGGGCTTGACGGTAACGAAGCGGAACGACCCGTCGCCCTCGGTCGGCACTCGCCCGAAACCGGTAAAGCCAGGGACCAGCCCAAGCTCGCGCTTGTCTTCCGGATGGCGATAGCGGCCAGCCGGATTGGCTTGCCAGATCTCGACCATGCCATCGGGCACGGGCTCGCCGTTGCCATCGATAACGCGGCCTTCGATCACGATGCGCTGCGCGGCCAGGTCGGGCGCGCCGGCGGTCAGGTCGGCGCAGTTCAGGCCGGTCAGGCCGATATGCAGGTAGGGTCCAACGGTCTGGGATGCGGTGGCGTACAGCATGGCCTTACTCCATCGGCGTGGCATCGCGGCCGCGCAGCACGATATCGAAACGGTAGCCGAGCGCGTACTCGGGGGCGGTGTTTTCCCAGTCGAAGGTCGAGATCAACCGATTGCGTGCCTTCTCGTCCGGCACGCAGTTGAAGATCGGATCGAACGGCAGCAGCGGATCGCCGGGGAAGTACATCTGCGTGACCAGCCGCGTGGCATACGCGTTGCCGAACAACGAGAAATGGATGTGCTGCGGCCGCCAGGCGTTATGGTGGTTGCGCCATGGATAGGCGCCCGGCTTGATCGTCTTGAACTGGTAGCGGCCGTCGGCATCCGTGATGGTGCGACCCTGGCCCGAGAAGTGCGGGTCGAGCGGCGCATCGTGCTGGTCGCGCTTGTGCACGTAACGGCCGGCGGCGTTGGCTTGCCAGACCTCGATCAGCGCATTCGGCACCGGGCGTCCGTTTTCATCGAGCACGCGGCCTGTCACCAGGATACGTTCGCCGATCGGCTCGCCACCGTTGCCTACGGTCAGGTCGTTATCGCCCTCACTGACAAACTCGGGGCCGAAGGTCGGGCCGGTGACCTCGGAAAGCGATTGCGGCAAGGCGATCAGCGACTGGCTCGGCGAGCGGAGTTGCGTCGAGGCATACGGATCGAAACGGTACTCGGGCTGGGTGTTCCAGTACGGCCGACGGTACTGGTCCGGGCGGGCGGAGCGTGGGGGCATCGCGCTGTCTCCGTGGTGGTGTTGTGTGAGCGAATGGGCTCGACTGTATTCAACGGCATAAGTCATGTAAATTGAGTTTTTACGCAATTTGAATGATTTTTTGTTATGCATGGTAGCCCGACGTCACGTGAAGCCCGCATCGACACGTTCCGCAGCCGGATCCGGCTACGCCATCTGCATTGCTTCGTCACCGTGGCGCAAACCCAGCATCTGGGCCGGGCCGGGGAGCGCCTCGGCCTGACACAGCCGGCCGTCTCCAAGACGCTGACCGAACTCGAGGAACTGGTCGGTGCCCGGCTGCTGGTGCGGCAGCGAGCAGGCACGGACCTGACCGCCGCCGGGATGCGCTTTCTGCGCCAGGCGCTGCGCGTGCTCGAAGACCTCGACGCCGTGGCCGACAGCCTGACCGGCGCCGACGCCGCGCGGCAGGAGCGCATTCGCGTGGGCGCGCTGCCGAGCGTCGTCCCGGCTTTGCTGCTCGAGGCGGTGACTGACTTCCGCGCGAATCATCCGGAAGTCGGACTCGCGGTGCAAAGCGGCATGAACCGGACGCTGATCGACCTGCTCAAGGCTGACGTGCTCGATGTGGTGATCGGCCGCATGGACGACCCCGCCGCGATGGAGGGGCTGTGGTTCGAATCCCTCGCAGCCGAGCCGCTGGTGCTGGCCGTGCGGGCGGGCCACCCGCTTGCCGGCAATGCTCGCCCGACGATGCGGGACGTGCTGGCCTGGCCGATGGTGGTGCCGGCGGTGGGCTCGATCCCGCGTCACAGCACCGAGAGCCTGCTGGCGCGACACGGGTTCGCCTTGCCGGCCGGCTGTCTGGAAACGGCCGATGGCTATCTGGGCCAGCTCGTGACGCTGCAAGGCGACAGCGTCTGGGCGGCACCGCTTTCGGCCACACACCGCGCCGTCGCGGCCGGCGAACTGGTGCTGCTGTCCTTCGACACGCAAGGCACCGAAGAGCCGATCGGATTGCTCCGCCGGAGCGATCGCACACTCGAACCGGTGGCGGAAGCATTCGCCGATACGATCCGCCGCATTGCGGCGAGCCGATAGGGTTGCTGGCGGCACTTGCTACCGGCCCGCGCGGCTTTTTTCCGGTATCCCGCATTCCCCGCATGCCCTTTTCCGAAGCGGTGTCGCGGCGGATGCGCGGGTTCCAGCCAACTGTGTCTTGCGGGTTTACGCCGATATTTCGCGCGCCAAAACGCTGCGTATGATCCGTTCCTATTGAGAACAGTGGTTCGCCTTTAGAACAATAAAGGCGAAACGGCCGCGTCAAACGCCCGTCAGAAATGCGAGAGCGGTCGCCGACAGATCCGAAACGGAGACAATCATGTCCCATGCCCCGCACTCAGCAACCGGTACGCTGGACGTCCAGTCGCTCATCGACAGCCAACGCTTCTCCGCCTATCAATGGCTCATCCTGGTCCTATGTTTCCTTATCGTCGCCGTAGATGGCTTTGACACGGCGGCCATGGGCTACGTTGCACCGGCCCTGGTACAGGATTGGGGTATCGAGAAATCGTCACTTGGCCCCGTCATGAGCGCAGCGCTGTTCGGCCTGGCCTTCGGCGCGATCTTCGCGGGGCCAATGGCCGACCGGGTCGGCCGCAAGAAGGTGCTGGTGCTGTCCGTGTTCTTCTTCGGTGCCTGCAGTCTGGCCACGGCTTTTGCGCCGACGATCTGGTGGCTAACTGTATTGCGATTCCTGACCGGCCTCGGCCTGGGCGCCGCCATGCCCAACGCAGTAACGCTGATGTCCGAGTACGCGCCAGCGCGCCGCCGCGCGGTACTGGTCAACACAATGTTCTGCGGCTTCCCGCTGGGGTCGGCGGCCGGCGGCTTCTTCGCGGCGGCGATCATCCCGCAGTTCGGCTGGCATAGCGTGCTGGTCTTCGGTGGCATAGTGCCGCTGGTGCTGGCGGTGGTGCTGGTGACCACGCTGCCGGAGTCGGTCCGCTATATGGTCGTGCGCCAGTACCCCACCGACCAGATCCGGCAGGTGCTGGCGCGCGTGACCGGCGCCCGCGTGGGCAGCGCAAGCGCCTTCACGATCAGCGAGGCCGCGCCCGCGTCGTCGTCGGCCATTGGCACCGTGCTGGCGCCGCGCTATCGATTGGGCTCGACCATGCTGTGGCTCACCTATTTCATGGGGCTGGTGATCTTCTACCTGCTGACGAGCTGGATGCCGACGCTGATGAAAGACGCCGGATTCTCACTGCAGCGTGCGTCGTTCCTGACCGCCCTGTTCCCGCTTGGCGGCGGCATCGGCACCATCGCGGCCGGCTGGTTCATGGACCGCTTCAATCCGAACAAGGTCATCGCCATTACCTACGCCCTGACCGGCGTGCTGATCTATGCGGTGGGCCAGGTCGCCAGCGGCGATCAGGTGGTGCTGGGCGTGTTGATCTTCCTGGCCGGCACCGCGATGAATGGGGCTCAGTCGTCGATGCCGTCGCTGGCCGCCGCGTTCTATCCGACGCAAGGCCGCGCGACCGGCGTGGCATGGATGCTCGGCATCGGACGATTCGGCGGCATCACCGGCGCACTGCTCGGCGCCGAGCTGTTGCGCCTGCACCTGGGCTTCGACGTCATCTTCACGCTGCTGGCGATCCCGGCGTTCGCCGCCACTGCCGCGCTGGTCGTCAAGCATGTGGGCGCCCGGGGCGCGGCCCCCCTCGACACCGGCGGGGCCATGGTGTCCGGACACTGAGCCCGGCCGCGTCGCCCCGGGCGCCGGTGAAGTTGCCCCATACGTGCTACCGTTCAGAGGTACCAGTGTCCAGCGCGCGATCTTGGATCAGCAAACCTCCGGAGACAATCTCTTCTTCATCGGCTTCATGGGCGCCGGCAAGACGACGGTCGGGCGCGCCGTGGCGCACGAGCTCGGCCGCCCGTTCTTCGACACCGACCACGAGATCGAAACCCGCTGCGGCGTGCGGATCGCCACGATCTTCGAGCTCGAGGGCGAGGAAGGCTTCCGCCAGCGCGAGTCGCGCGTCCTGGATGAACTGACGCAGCGCAGCGGGATCGTGCTGGCCACCGGCGGGGGCGCAGTGCTGCGTCCGGAGAACCGCGCCATGCTGCGTGCGCGCGGCCAGGTGGTTTACCTCGACGCCACGCTGCCCGAGATCTGGCGCCGCACGCGGCGCAACCGCAACCGTCCGCTGCTGCAGACCGACAATCCGCGCGCGCGGCTCGAGGCGCTGTTTTGCGAACGCGACCCACTGTACCGCGAGGTTGCCCACATCGTCATGCCAGCCCATGGCGGCAGCATTGCCCAGGCTGCCGCCAATGTCCTGGCACAGTTGGGCCTTGCGCCTCCCGATGCCTTCCCACACGCACGAAATGACCACTCATGACCAATAACTCAAGTGAGTTATTGGTCCGCAAGCTACTCTGGATGCACACTTGCCGGGGGTCAGTCGACACGACCCTGAAACGACTTGGCAACTCTTGCTGCCCCGGCGATCCCGCGCGCCGGGGTATTTTCTTTTGCGGCGCCGCTTCTGCCGACAAGGGCCGACTCGATTGCCCTGTATCAAACTTCATAGCTCTCGGCACAGACGGACACAACTTTCCGCCCCGCCGTGGTGCACGATGGCGACCTCTTCAACGACTCAGCAAGGAGGTCCACCATGGAGATGACACACCACCCCGACACGCAATGCCCCAACCGGGCGACAGATGGTCAATGCGCCGTCGAAGCGCAGGACCAGCCCTCGAACCCGGAAGCCACGCAGCCCAACTCCCTTGCCGCGTTCATCCTGGCGATTCCTCCCGGCGACGCCAGCGATGAACGGGATTTCGCGCGAGTCCAGTGATCGGAGCGACCGAGCATGTATCTGGTCGACACCAACATCATCAGTGAGCAACGCAAGCGCGCCCGGGCGAACCCGGGCGTACTCGCATTTTTCGAGGATGCCGCCGCCAATGGTCGCGAGATTTTTCTCTCAGTCATCACGCTTGGAGAACTGCGACGCGGCGTGGAGCTCAAGCGCTTCCGCGGGGACCACAGGCAATGCCATGTCCTGGATGACTGGGTGCTGGCCGTACACCGGCGCCATACCCGGAACATCCTCGGCATCGATGCGCAGATCGTCGAACTCTGGGGCCATCTAAGCGTGCCAGACACGCAAAACTCACTCGATAAGCTGATCGCTGCCACAGCGCTGGTGCACGGACTGACAGTCGTAACGCGCAACGTCCGGGACTTCGCGAACACCGGCGTCCGAATCCTGAACCCCTTCAGCGACGTGCCGTCCGTGCGACGGGTTCTCGCTTTATGCCCACGCTTATTCCGCGGGCGATCCCAGGCGGCACAGTATTGAGTCAACGAAGCGGCCGGCCATGAGACTACACTTACAGTTTCTACGCCGTCTTTACCGCTTCCTCTGTGAACTCCACAACTCAACCCTCTCTGCCCGCCTTGACCGACTTCCTGGGCCGTCCGGCGCCCAGCCATGACAATCCGCGGCCGGACCGGCTCGTAAAAGGCAACCCTGATCGCACCACCTGGACGCACTACAGCGCCGCTCAGGGCGACTTCGACTGCGGCATCTGGGCGTGCGAGCCAGGCGCTTGGCGCATCGCCTTCCCCGCTGGCAAGGAAGAGTTCTTCCACGTCATCAGCGGCCGCTTGCGCATTACCAGCCTGGCCGGCGAGGCCCGTGAGTTCGGGCCCGGTGATGCCTGTGTGATTCCCGCCGGATTCGAGGGCGTGTTCGAGGTGATCGAGCCCGTGCGCAAGCATTTCGTCGTTATCGATCACAACGTCAGTTGATTACATTCTCAGGAGACCGTGCCATGCCCATCCGTCTATCCGTCCCGACCGTAGCACTGGCAATGCTTGGCACCACCGGCGTGGCACTGGCCGTCAGCCCAAGCTTCGATTGCGGGAACGCCAAAGGACAGGTGGAGCAATTGATCTGCAAGGACGATACGTTGGCACGACTCGATCGCGAAACCACGCGGCTCTACGGAATGGCGCTCGACGCGCGGTCATTGCCCGCCCCACAGAAGAAAACGCTTCTGGCGGCGCAGCGCGGCTGGATCAAGGGCCGCAACGACTGCTGGAAAGCCAGCGACGCCGGGGTCTGCGTCACTGCCAGCTATCTGGAGCGCATCCACGAACTGCGCCACACCTATGCTGGCGCTCGCACGCAGGACGACAAGGGCATCAGCCGCGGCCCATTCGATATCCGCTGCCCAGACATCAAAGCCGTGATCGCCGGCACATTCGTGCAGACGGAGCCGGGGTTCGCCTATCTGCGCTGGCTCGATCAACAACTGGTACTAACGCAAACGCCTGCGGCTTCAGGCGCGCGATATGCGGCCACGACCGGTAATGGTGAAGCAGTGTTCTGGGACAAGGGGCCGGATGCCCAGCTAACGCTGCCCGGCAAGGCGGAGATGAGCTGCCGCGTAGGCATAAGAGACTGACGAGTACGGGGACCACGAATCACCGGGTACAGTCAACGGGCATAAGCAGACTCTCGGAGCATTTGCACCCAAAACGCACAACACGCTCCGTTTATGACCAGACAATCAGAGACTTCCTGCTCGCACCCTACTCATACACCATGGTGAAGACCGAAGCTGCGTTCGCTCGGCCGCCTCTTACTGGCTCGCCGGTCAAAATATATCGCCCACCAAAACGGTAGATACTTGCACCATCTGGCGCTCGCGCTGTCAGCAGCACCGGCGTCCGCAGTTCCAACGGCACTCCATTTGAATTCAGCAATTGCACGCCTACGCCTGAGGCATTCGATGGGTCAGATGTGAGACCAATGATATTGGGCTTTCCTGCTAACGTTGTCACTGGATCAAACCGGATAGACGTCCTCGGACCAGAAGCGCAATTCATGCTAATCCGGAACGGTATCGTAGGTCCGTAAGCACCAGCCTCACGCCCACTGAACCCGTTTGGATAGGCAACCTCTCGCATATTGACGCTTACATTCCGGGAGTCCGCCGCAACCGAGCAGGAACGCGTATTCATTGTTCCCATGATGCTGACTTGCGTGAGAGTCACGGTATTGCTTGCGCCATCGGCTGCGGATACCCGCAACTCTCCGCCAACAAATCGAAGTGCTCCGGCCTGCCAATTTGGCGCTGTCTTGATGACTTCCACGCTTACATGCAGATAGCCTGTTCCATATGCGGGGGACGAGTCTATCGGCTCATTCTGCAAGTTTGCGATGATCGTAAGCGGGAGAGGGGTCGTACTGGTGGGTGTGCCGTAATACGATCTATAAGTCCAGATCGAGATCCGCACGCCAACGCCCGTCAAATTCGTGGGGTAAACATTCCTGAACCCTGGCACCGGCGCACCTGGCATCGAGAAACGGACGTATGCCTTGATCCGATTATTTGCAGTCTGGGAAGATTTGCACCAGCCGGCATTGTGACCGCCATAGGTATCCCAGGCTCCAGAAACGGCGTAAATCGCCGATCCAACGGGCACAGGGTTGGCGGTACTTTCAGAAACAGTGCCAAGATTAATATTCATAGTGGCCGTTGGTGACGCCGAGGTGCACCAGGAGGCCATGGCAGGAGACCAGACCGAAAACAGGAGCACTGATGCCAGCCAACAGTTTTTCCAATTTGAGGCGAGTATTTTCATCAGCGCAACCCCGAACATTCCGAATGACAAACGTACGTCTGCATACGTTAAGGCTGCACACAATGCCACAAGGGCTCGCCCCCCTCCATCGCAGTTGCCCGAATATTTGACTGATACCCACAAGCGACAAGCATCACGCTCAAGCGATACAAGCCGCGCTGCCTTGCGGTGCTCAGGGCAAGAAAATGCCTCAAGTCGCAGGACAACTTGAGGCAAGGGAAACATGGCTAAAGGGAGTTACTCCTGGCAACAGCGATATCCACGCCATTCGGCGCGGACAGGTCCGAGATTAAGATGGCCCCTGACGCAACAACATGGAAAACGTTCGACCCCGGGCGACAAGTCCATGCTGGAGCGTCGCAACTATCCCGGCAAAGGTGCCTCAGGCCACCTGGCCACCCTCCCCGGCTGCAAGCGCCACCGCTGCCATGGCATGTAGCTCGGTCGTATCGAATGTCGGCAATGCCGAATCCTCGGGCTTGATCAGCAACGTGATCTCCGTGCAGCCGAGAATCACGCCCTGCGCACCACCGGCCTTCAGCGATTCAATGATGCGCTGATAGACGGCGCGCGATTCACTCCGCACGACACCATGACAAAGTTCGTCGTAGATGATGTCGTGCACAAGCGTGCGGTCATCCTGATCCGGTATCACGACCTGGATACCATGGCGCTGCTCCATTCGGGCGCGGTAAAAATCCTGCTCCATGGTAAATCGCGTGCCGAGCAGGCCAACCCGTTCGATACCGGCACGACGCAGCGCGTCCGCGGTCGGGTCGACGATATGCAGGAACGGCACGTCGAGCACGGCTTCGATAGCGGGTGCCAGCTTGTGCATCGTGTTCGTGCAAAGCACGACGAAATCGGCGCCACCGGCTTCGACCTGGCGTGCCGCCTGCTGCATCTGGCTTCCCAGGTCCTCCCATCGCTCCGCATGTTGTAACGTCTTGATCTCTTCAAAGCAGACAGTGACCATGACGCTACGGGCGTTCCTGTGTCCGCCCAGGCGGGCCTTCATCCCCTGGTTGATCAGCCGGTAGTACTCGGCCGACGACTCCCAGCTCATGCCGCCAATCAGTCCTATTGTTTTCATCCTGCGCATCCCTTTGCTTTCATCTCCGCTCAAGCATGGACGAATCGCCCCCGATTGCCGTGGAGAAACCTCTGCATTTTCTCCGAGAAACCTCGGATCGAATGGCGTTACCTCTGCCAATATGGCCTGTCCTTTCTCATAAAGCTCCGTAGAATTCAAGTACTTCGTTCTCCACCTGCCATCGCAGAAAGCCCCATGCCCGCCCAATTCGAAGCCCTGCGAGTCCTGATCGTCGAAGACCATCCGTTCCAGCGCGCGGTAGCCGGCCACTTGCTCCATCGTCTGGGTGCCATGAATACCCACGCGGCAGCAGACGGACGCGAGGCGGAACAGGCATTGCGCGAACAGGCGTTCGACCTGGTCCTCTGCGACATCGATATGCCCAACTGCAACGGACCGGAACTGATGGCGCGGCTGACCCGCGATCGCGAGCACGCGTTCTTTGGCACGCCGCCGACTTGGGCATGGACCAGCAGTCTGGCACCAGACATCCTCGATTCGCATCGCGCCTTCGCCAGCGAGCACGTTTTCCCGCGCGTGTACGCGCTGGCCAAGCCGCTGCAATTGATAACGCTTCAGACCATTCTGGAAGAGGTCGCAGCCAGCAAGTACGTGCTGAATATGGCGAACCACAACGGGCCAACCGACGACGAGTTGCGTGATCTGGCCTGCCACCCGGACGCGCTCGTCTTCATGCTCCAGCCGCAGTTTCACATTGCGACCGATCGCCTTGCTGGCGCGGAAGCGCTTTGCCGCTGGCAGCATCCGAGACTGGGCCTGATACCGCCCACGCTCTTCATCCCCCGGCTCGAGGCGCTGGACGCGGCCGATGTGATCTTCCTCACCGCGATCGATCGATGCCTTGCGGCTCTGATTATTCTGTCCAAGGCCGGCATTACCGTGCCAATCAGTGTCAATGCGTCGGCGCAGACGCTCTGTCGGCCTGGCCTCGTGGAGCGGCTCGAAAGCGTGGTCGCCGCAAGCGGCGTGCCGCGCGCGCGGCTGACGCTCGAATTGACCGAGGAAGCCACCGTTCGGGATCCTTTTGCGCTCGGCATCGCGCTCAATCGCCTGCGGCTGCTCGGCTACCGCATTGCTATCGACGACTTCGGCATCGGCATTGCCACGCTGAAACTGCTGGCGGACCTTCCGTTCACGCAGATGAAGGTGGACAAGTCATTTGTCAGCCAAATGCTGGCCGGCAACCAGCGCGCCACGATCTGCCGCAGCATCATTCGGCTGGCCAATGATCTCGGCATGGAGTGCGTAGCCGAAGGCGTGGAAACGCCTGCGCAGTGCGCGGCGCTTCGCGCACTCGGGTGCGATATCGGCCAGGGATATCTGTGGGCACCACCCGAGCCCATCGACGTGTTTCTCAATGCCGCGCCTGGCCGTTATGGACAGGGATGATTGCCGCGCGCTGGCGCGCCCTCCCGCCACCCTGAAGCACCGGCCTTGACAGCACTCGAGAGCGCTTTAACCATCTTTCTTCGATTCACCTCCTGTGCCCCCCAGGCGCAGCCAGACACTCGGCGTGGTAGCTACGCCACTCCGAGCATTGCATGACATCGCGGCAATCCATACAATAACGATTCTCATTTACAAACAAGCTCACCTCCGCCGGCCCGTCGGGCGACAAGGAATGGACGATGGCCGCCGACGCTGGTCCACATCACGATATCCAAGCGCTCTACAGCGGCCACCATCGCTGGCTGCTCGGCTGGCTGCATCGCAAGATTGGCTGCTGGCACCGCTCCGCCGATCTCGCGCATGACACCTTCATACGTTTGCTGGCGCGTGAGGAAGCCCTGGCGATCGCCGAACCCCGCGCGTTCCTGACGACCGTCGCCCAACGGGTGCTGGCCAATCAGTGGCGGCGCGAGAAGCTCGAGCAGGCGTATCTGGAAGCCCTCGCCAGCCGGCCGGCCGCACTGACTCCTTCCGAGGAAGAACGCGCGATCCTGCTGGAAACCCTCAACGACATCGCTGAACGGCTCGACGGATTGCCTGTGGTAGTCAAGCGCGCGTTCCTGATGGCGCAGCTCGAAGGCCTGAGCCAGGCCGATATTGCATCCGCCTTGCGAATCTCGGTGACGACGGTCAAGCGCCATCTGGTTCGCGCCGGCGCGCAGTGCTACTTCGCGATGTCCCTCGCATGAGCGCGCAAGATCTGGGGATACCACCGCACGTGGCACGCGCCGCAGTGGAATGGCTGGTAACGCTGCAAGGCAGTGAAACGAATGAGGCATCCCTCGCCGCGTGGCGCCATTGGCTCTCTCAGCATCCCGACCACGCGCGCGCCTGGGCGCGAATCGAGGCAGTGAATGCGCGATTACGCGACGTCGCATCGCCACTGACCACGGCCGTCGCGCACGCGGCGCTGACTCCGCCGCGCTCCGCGAGTCGCCG
>NZ_ANKP01000151.1:0-3798 GCF_000319775.1 Cupriavidus sp. HMR-1 | reverse complement strand
TTTCCGTTTTCTGAGACGACCCCTTCTTTGCCGAACACCCACAGCTCACCGAGCGCGCCCGTGCGCTGATCGCCGTGACGGACCGCGGGGAAATCGTGCCGTGGGAGCAACTGCGCCTGCCCCACGAAGTCGACGGCTCGTCCGGAACTTTTCGTGCGCCGCGGCAAACCTGCACCCTCAATGCGGACAACGACTACGACGCGGTCCAGGCCTGGCTCGCGCTGCACGAGTCGCCTGCCACCCAGCGAGCCTATCGCAAGGAAGCCGAACGGCTGATCCTGTGGGCGATCGTCGAGCGCGAGCGGCCGCTGTCGTCGCTCACCACCGAGGACGCGATTGCCTATCGCACTTTCCTGCGCCGGCCGACCCCACACAAGCGCTGGGTGGGACCGCCGCGGCCACGCACCTCGCCCGAATGGCGGCCGTTTGCGCAGGGCCTGTCGGCCCGCTCGACGGCCTACGCCTTGTCGGTGCTCGGTGCCCTGTTCCGTTGGCTGATCCAGCAGCGGTACCTGCTGGCCAACCCCTTTGCGGGCATCAAGGTGCGCGGCAGCGCGCGGACAGCGCCGCTGGATACGTCGCACGCGTTCACCGAGGGGGAATGGATGCTGGTGCGCACGCTCGCCAACGGACTGGAATGGTCCTATGGGTGGGAGGCGCCGGCAGCCCAGCGCCTGCGGTTCTTGCTCGACTTCGGCTATGCGACCGGGTTGCGGGCCAGCGAACTCGTTTCTGCGAAGCTGGGTGACATCGAGACCGACGGGCAGGGCGACCATTGGCTCAATCTGGTAGGCAAGGGGGCCAAGGCGGGAAAGGTGGCACTACCGCCGTTGGCGCGCGTGGCACTCGACCACTATCTGGTGGAGCGCGGCCTGCCGGTCACGCCGGCGCGCTGGGACCCGCATACCCCGTTGATCGGCGGCCTGGGCCAGGAGTCGTCCAGCGGTATCACCGGCACGCGCCTGTGGGGCGTGTTGCGACGATTCTTCCTGCAAGCAGCGGAGCTGATTCAGGACGACCACCCGGCTGCCGCCGAAAAGCTGCGGCAGGCCAGTCCCCACTGGATGCGGCACACCCATGCCACCCATGCGCTGGCGCGCGGCGCGGAATTGACGACGGTGCGGGACAACCTGCGGCACGCGTCGATCTCAACCACCTCGATCTACCTGCACGGCGACGAGGTGAAACGTGCGCGCCAAATCGGGGCAGCGTTCTCCGCTCCCTAGCGACATTGGGTGTGGCTGCGCGCGGGCAGCGAGTTCTTGTTTATATCTGAAGGATGCAGTTCGACTTCCTTCTATATAACCCAAATGCTTATGATAGCGGTTTGGCTTTATCTTGGCCTGACCCGTAGAAGCAGCGCGCGCTGATTGTCAGCATCGCTCATAACGGCTCCCGCAGATCCGCGACGCTCACCCATCGCGTGCTCAGTCTCGGGCGGCCGCGCGTCTCGCACTCGACCTCCACTTCGGCTGTGGGTCCGCTTGGCCCTGCGAAGAGAGACATCACCCGCGCCTTGCACGCAGGTAACTGCGGTGCGGCACGGTAGACCAGGCGCGTCGTGGCGCCCACCTCGATCCAACCATGTCTGCGGAAAATCGGTGTGCCATTGGGGAAGGCGCCAATTGGCTCAGCAAGAGCAGGGGCCTGGCGATCAAGAAAATCGGCAAGCTGGGAGCGTTGGTAGCCGATCCCTCCACTGACTTCGCCGATGGGAAGCTCCGGCGTGCCAACCACGCCAATCGCGGCGCGCATCACACGCCGGTAGTGTTGTCCGCCCGCCAGAAACACCCTGCTGGCTCGGCTGGGCCAGGCCACTTGGACCACGCACTGGTGCAGCCGCTCAAGAATCTCGTCAGCCCGCACAGACGTCATCCACTGGTCGTAGGGATCCAGCGCCTCGTCGGGTGCGACGAATCCATGCTTGGCCGACAAGATCACCACGAGCGGCGCAGCGCTGCATTGAACGTGAGCACGGTAGGTCTGGTACATCACGCCTTGGTAGAGCTGCAGGGCAGGGGCGCGGACCGCGGCTTTTTTCCCGGAGCAGGCGAGGACCAGAAGCGGCGGAGCCGACGCGTCGAATTGAACGGTGGTGTTACGCGGAAAGAGGTCGAACTGGATTGCGGGCATCGTTGCTGTATGGCGGAAATTGTTCTTCCAGCTTACGGCCGGCGGCCCGAAGTCAAGAGCACGCGAAATCTCCTTGTGGCCATAACGCTCATAACATAACATTCGTAACATAACGAAACGTAACGAACGGAGTTCTTATGGTACGGGAAGCGTCTATCACCCAGGAACAGGTGAATGCTGCGGCGAACGCTCTGCGTGCCGCCGGCAGCAAACAGCCATCGGTTCGCGACGTGCGCAAAGAGTTGGGGGACATCGGGTCTCAGGCAACCGTGCTGCGTATGCTGAATGTGTGGAAAGGGAACCAGGTGAAGGTTCCCGAAGCGCCGCTTGCACTGCCAGCGCCATTGCAGCGCGTCCTCGCCGACCATCTCGCACAGCTCGTTGCCGAAGGCAAGGTTGAGTTATCTGCGGAGTTAGCAGAGCAGCAGCAGCTCAATACGGATCTCGGCATGGAGAACGAGCGCCTCCTCGGCCAAGTCGAGGCTTTGCAGGTGGAATTGGCTGCCTGTCAGTCTGAGCGGGATTCGTTAGCGGGCCGTGCGGAGCAGCAGGGTGCTGACCTTCAGGTTGCCCGTGCTGAAGCGGAGCAGGAGCGTACCGCGGCCGCGAGTGTCAGGACGGACCTGGCCAAGGCACTGTTGCGGCTGGAAGCCCTTCCGCGGCTCGAAGATGACTTGAATGCAGCGCGCGCCACGGTTGAGAAGGAACGCGCCGATCGAGTTACAGCGGAACAGGCTTCAGCGGTTGCGACCGCCCGGCTGGAGGGCGAGAAGAAGGCGCGAGAGCGCGTCGAGCTAGAGCTTCATGCAGTTTCAGCGCGGGAGGAGCAAGCCAACGCTCAGGTGAAGGAACTCACCGCCCAGTTGGTCGACGGTCGCCTCGTGCGCGCCCGAAATGAGCGAGAGCCGCGCAAGCCAGTAGACTTGCGACGCGGGGGAGCGCTGGAGCGTAAGTCGCGGGCTAGCCATCAAAGCGCCGCGCCCGGCAAGCAATCGCCCTCGGACAATAGTTAGGCATATCTCGACGATGGAGGCGGCTGTGCAACGAATCAACGAAGGAGTGCCTTGCGCGCTGTGTCACATGCCGGCGGAGCGCCGGGCGTTGCATCAGAGTACCGACGGCTATCTCTACGACTGCCCGGCGTGCGGGGGTCGCTACAGCATCGGCATTACGGCGGCAAAGCGCGCAGCCAACGGCGAAGCACCAATTGGCTTGCTCGCGGATCTCCGGCACCGTATTGCCAACGGCGAACTGCCGCGGGTCGAATATACGGCGGGCGAATGGCAACCCCTAAAGCCAGTGGGGCACCAAGCAGAACCGTAGGCTAACGTTCCTGGCGGGGCAGACATGGGCCGCAACTACATTCTCGAACGTACCATCGCCGATCCAACGGGTGCGAGCAGCCGAAAAGGCAGCCCGCAAGCTGGCCAGCGCAAAGCGCCTCCGGTCCGAGCGGGTGGCCACGGCTGCCTACGTGGAACGCGCCCGATGGTGCGCAAACGGTTGTGGCAAACCTGTCGCCACAGGCGATGACGGCTGGATCCCCTGTTGCTCGGAAGTGTGTCACCGCGAGTGGGCGGCCGCCGTATCGGCCCAGTTCGACGCCCAAGAGGCGCGACGCGCCCGACGAAAGAGTTGAGCCTTAACAGGCTGCTGAAATACCGG